>NZ_VOIQ01000066.1 GCF_010470675.1 Desulfovibrio sp. JC010 | reverse complement strand
TCGTACATCCTGCCATGTGCGGAGCTTTTTGCGTTATGGACAATTGTGCTTTTAGGGCCTCCGGCGGCCAAAGGGAATAATCCCCTTTGGAATCCCTGACTGATGGAGTTACTACGGTTGATATTGTGACCTCTACGTTCGCAGGAAGCGGACAGCCTCGCAGAGGGAGTAAGCGGAAACTACGCTTTCCGCGCAGCGACGATTTCATCCCCGCTAGGACGGCGGGGTGAAATCTATCCGTTAATGAAATCAGGTCACACCCGACTCCACTTGCGAACTCGGAAGTTAAGCTCTCCATCGCCGATGATACTGC
>NZ_VOIQ01000065.1 GCF_010470675.1 Desulfovibrio sp. JC010 | reverse complement strand
ACCTTGGTCGTTACTGCGAACCTTTAATATGTTACATTAAAGTATTCATGTCAACCTTGCGTCTGTATTTTTTCAGAGAACTTTTCGCCTCGACTCTTTCGTCGCGGCGAGGAGACAGTTTCTATCGAAACCCGATCCCCGTGTCAACCACTTTCGTGATCTTTTTTGAAACTCGCTGACCCGCTCTTTCAAGCAGCGCGGAGGTGAAACTTAGTTAAGTTCGCGTCCGCTGTCAACAACTTTCTGAAATTTGTTTTTTCAATGATCCCGAGAAGTTCGAATCACTTCGCTCTCACTCGGTGCGTTGGGCAATCTAGAGAATCACCCGCCGCTTGTCAATC
>NZ_VOIQ01000064.1 GCF_010470675.1 Desulfovibrio sp. JC010 | reverse complement strand
AACTGATATGGCACAAAAACAAACCTACCGAGCCAGATAATAAACTAGTCGCAATAAGTGATGCTTCGTATGGCAACCAACCGTATTATAAATCACAAATTGGCAACATATATTTACTTAATGGAAAGGTAATTGGAGGAAAGTCCACCAAGGCTTCATTAACATGTACTTCAACTACGGAAGCAGAAATACACGCGATAAGTGAATCTGTCCCATTATTAAATAATCTAAGTTACCTGATACAAGAACTCGACAAGAAACCAATTACCAAAGGATTACTAACCGACAGTAAATCTACAATCAGTATAATTATATCCAATAATGAAGAGAAATTTAGAAACAGATTTTT
>NZ_VOIQ01000063.1 GCF_010470675.1 Desulfovibrio sp. JC010 | reverse complement strand
TGCTTCTGGTCAGCGTCTACGGAACCGTAAACGATGTCAGCTGCGAAAACGATGGGATCGAACATGTCCATTTCAAAGGAGGTACCGATCCACCATGCCTGAGAATCTTTATTCATGTCAGGATCAGCTACAACACCGAGAAGACCTTCGTAATTTTCGATGTTATCAGCCTGTACACCGTTGCCATCAAGAACGTCTTTACCTACGTTTGCGTAAGCAGCGTAAGGGGTAGCAGAGATACCATCGATGGTGATGGGAGCTGCCAGATAGAAGATATCGAGTTCATCGTGGTTGGAAACCGCGTTAGCGCCACCATCGGTCTGAGCTGCATCGCTGTAACGGATGAAGCC
>NZ_VOIQ01000062.1 GCF_010470675.1 Desulfovibrio sp. JC010 | reverse complement strand
ACAAATTTATTACCGAAGATTTTAATCACCGTCTCAACAATGCATTTTATAATTAGGCATCCCATACTCTTGTAATCCTATAATGCAATAATTTTTAACTCCATACGTATTATCGTTTCAGAATTTTTTTCGACTTCAAAGGCTGCGAAAGCTCGGATTAAGCGACAATGAAATCCATCGACTACCGCCTGATATTCAAAACTTTGAGAATCTCGTCGAGCTCGACGTCTCTCGCAACGGTAAGTTACTTAAATAAATAAAAAAATCGTAACAGCCATACGAACATTCACAAACAACAGAATCGCGAATGCTCTCCGAGCAATAATCATGAAAAGCCGCCCCATAGAAGCCCCA
>NZ_VOIQ01000061.1 GCF_010470675.1 Desulfovibrio sp. JC010 | reverse complement strand
CCGGGGCGGGGACTTATTTTTATATTTATTAATAATAATTAATTTTTATATAAATTTATTATTTCTTACAATATATTTATTACTATTATTTTTTAATAATCTTATATATAATATATAAAATATATATATATTATATATATATATAAATATAATATATATTATTATAAATATTTATAATCTTATTAATTAATTAGATTATATTATATTATATTAGATCATATTATATTATATTATATTATATTATATTATTATTATTAATATTTTTATTTTTATTTTATATTTAATAGTAAAAAATCATAATTTTATAATTTATTAATTATTATATAATTTCATTAATATATTTCTTCTTTTTATTTATTT
>NZ_VOIQ01000060.1 GCF_010470675.1 Desulfovibrio sp. JC010 | reverse complement strand
TATATATAATATATAAAATAATAATATGATATATATATATATAAATATAATATATATTATTATAAATATTTATAATCTTATTAATTAATTAGATTATATTATATTATATTAGATCATATTATATTATATTATATTATATTATATTATTATTATTAATATTTTTATTTTTATTTTATATTTAATAGTAAAAAATCATAATTTTATAATTTATTAATTATTATATAATTTCATTAATATATTTCTTCTTTTTATTTATTTAAAATAAGGTATAATATTTATATTATTCTTTAACAAATATTATATTATAAAAAAAGATATAATATTTATATTATTCTTTAACAAATATTATATTATAAAAAA
>NZ_VOIQ01000059.1 GCF_010470675.1 Desulfovibrio sp. JC010 | reverse complement strand
CATCGTGTTCTTCTGGATCAGTGAGCCGCAACAAATGACCCCAGAGCCATGTGATGCTGTCGCCGTTGACATGGAAAGCCGCTCCGGTCGGTCTGGCAGGACCGCCGAGGGCTTGAGATATGGCTTCCGCCACATCCCGTTTTTCCGCTATGAATAGACGCATGATCTACCCCCTATTTTTTGAGGGCGTTAAAAAACAGCGAACTGCTTTCGAACGACCCGATGGTTAAAACAGGTACAACCCTCTGCAATTGATCAAGATTGACCAACCCGAAGTAACGGCCATCAAAGCTGTTTTCGGAATGAGTGGACAGGGCCAGACATTTGCCGGAGGGAAGAACTGTTGGTTTCAGGAAAATTGGTAAA
>NZ_VOIQ01000058.1 GCF_010470675.1 Desulfovibrio sp. JC010 | reverse complement strand
TTTACCAATTTTCCTGAAACCAACAGTTCTTCCCTCCGGCAAATGTCTGGCCCTGTCCACTCATTCCGAAAACAGCTTTGATGGCCGTTACTTCGGGTTGGTCAATCTTGATCAATTGCAGAGGGTTGTACCTGTTTTAACCATCGGGGCGTTCAATAGCAGATCGCTGTTTTTTAACGCCCTCAAAAAGTAGGAGGATAGATCATGCGTCTATTTATCGCGGAAAAACGGGATGTGGCGGAAGCCATATCTCAAGCCCTCGGCGGTCCTGCCAGACCGACCGGAGCGGCTTTCCATGTCAACGGCGACAGCATCACATGGCTCTGGGGTCATTTGTTGCGGCTCACTGATCCAGAAGAACACGATG
>NZ_VOIQ01000057.1 GCF_010470675.1 Desulfovibrio sp. JC010 | reverse complement strand
AAATCTACAATTAATTTCTATAATTGTTTTTTTATCTAAATCTTTTTTAGATAGATAATCAATTCAACCATCTGTTAATAAMATACCTGTTATAATATATAAAATATTATTAGGAATACCTACTATATGTTTTACAATATTAGTATATAGAGGTATACCAACACAAGATTCTAAATTATAACCRTATACTACTAATTCTTTATTAATATTATTTGGTTGAATATAATTTCTATTTGATCTTGGATAAATATCATATAAATTACCTTTATATATATTTATTATAATTATATTATTATTATTTAAATATGTTTTTATCCTTTATATATATTTATTATAATTATATTATTATTATTTAAATATGTTTTTAT
>NZ_VOIQ01000055.1 GCF_010470675.1 Desulfovibrio sp. JC010 | reverse complement strand
AATATATAATAAAATATAACTTATTAATATAATATTAAAAATATAATTAACAAGAATAAATAGTCCGTGGGATCGAACCCCCTTTTTTATTTAATATTTAATATTTAAAGAAGGAATTGTTTATATATATTAATATCTTATTTGGGGATTAATATAATATATAAGTTTTGGATACCAGGCCAAAGACCGGAATCCCAAAAGGAGATTATATAAATATTATTTATCTCCCTTTTTTAATATTATAATAATTTTATTAAAAATAAAATAATAATAATAATTATAATTTATAATAACAATTATAATAATTTAATTAATAAATAAAATAATAATAATAATTATAATTTATAATAACAATTATAATAATTTAATTAAT
>NZ_VOIQ01000054.1 GCF_010470675.1 Desulfovibrio sp. JC010 | reverse complement strand
TTTTTGATACCAGCGGTGGTCAGGATTTCAGTGCCGGGGAAACGGTACTGCAGGTAAGCGTTTTTAACGTTCAGGGTGTTGAGGCTAGCGGGGTCGCCGTCAGTGCCTTCAACCTGACCGTTGTTATTGGAACCTACGCGGGTTTTGTACTCAGTGTACAGAACACCCCAGAGGTTTTCGTTAGCGATGAAGCGGAACTGTGCACGAGCACGGAACCAGAAGTTCAGATCATCTTCGTTGTCGCCGCCGTCTTTAACGGACTGGAAGTCATAGTTGTCAATGAAGTTCATCTGGAACTGGAATTTACCTTTAGCTTCCAGATCAACTGCGGATGCAGATGCAGCAAAGCCGAAGACCATGCATGCGAGTACTGC
>NZ_VOIQ01000053.1 GCF_010470675.1 Desulfovibrio sp. JC010 | reverse complement strand
AGGGGGACCGAACCCCGAAGGAGTTTAATTATATATTAAATATATTATTATCAATAAATAATTCCTTTGAACTATTTATTATTTTATTATATTTATTTTCTCCTTCATTATTAATTTTTATTAATAATTAAAATCTTATCATTTTATGGTATTTTTATTTCTATTTTAGGATATCGAAACTATAAATTAAAAAGTATAATTTTATTAATTATAATTTATGATTAATAAATAAGAAATAAAAACTTTAGAAGTAATATTTATCTTTTTTTTTTATAAATAAATATTATGATTAATATATAATCATTTATAAATATTTATATATAATTATATATATACATAAATAGGATTAAGATATAGTCCGAACAATCGAACAAT
>NZ_VOIQ01000052.1 GCF_010470675.1 Desulfovibrio sp. JC010 | reverse complement strand
TTAAAAATTAATTATTAATAGTTATATATTTATAATAATTAATTATAAAATAATTTATATTATCAATATTAATAATCATTAATATATATAAAATAATTTTTATTTAATATTTATATTAAATGAGTACTCCTTCGGGGTTCGGTCCCCCTCCCTAACGGGAGGGGGTCCCTCACTCCTTTTTTAAAATACCTTCTTAATTAAATAAAATAAAAAGGGGGCGGGGACTTTATATTTTTATAAATTTAAATAAAGAAAATAATAAGATTCTATAATAATTATGCTTTATGATAATTAATTATTTTTTATATTTTTATAAATTTAAATAAAGAAAATAATAAGATTCTATAATAATTATGCTTTATGATAATTAATTATTT
>NZ_VOIQ01000051.1 GCF_010470675.1 Desulfovibrio sp. JC010 | reverse complement strand
ACAAAACCCGCGTAGGTTCCAATAACAACGGTCAGGTTGAAGGCACTGACGGCGACCCCGCTAGCCTCAACACCCTGAACGTTAAAAACGCTTACCTGCAGTACCGTTTCCCCGGCACTGAAATCCTGACCACCGCTGGTATCAAAAATACCAACCTGCCCGGCGCAGCTGCCGGCAGCATGGTTCTCGGTGATGCTGATACCGGTGTGTTCTCCATCGAATCCCCCATCACTGACCAGTTCGCACTGGCAGCCGGCTTCATCCGTTACAGCGATGCAGCTCAGACCGATGGTGGCGCTAACGCGGTTTCCAACCACGATGAACTCGATATCTTCTATCTGGCAGCTCCCATCACCATCGATGGTATCTCTGCTACCCCTTACGCTGCKTACGCAAACGTAG
>NZ_VOIQ01000050.1 GCF_010470675.1 Desulfovibrio sp. JC010 | reverse complement strand
CTACGTTTGCGTAAGCAGCGTAAGGGGTAGCAGAGATACCATCGATGGTGATGGGAGCTGCCAGATAGAAGATATCGAGTTCATCGTGGTTGGAAACCGCGTTAGCGCCACCATCGGTCTGAGCTGCATCGCTGTAACGGATGAAGCCAGCTGCCAGTGCGAACTGGTCAGTGATGGGGGATTCGATGGAGAAGATACCGGAGTCAGCATCACCAAGAACCATGTTACCAGCAGCAGCGCCGGGCAGGTTGGTGTTTTTGATACCAGCGGTGGTCAGGATTTCAGTGCCGGGGAAACGGTACTGCAGGTAAGCGTTTTTAACGTTCAGGGTGTTGAGGCTAGCGGGGTCGCCGTCAGTGCCTTCAACCTGACCGTTGTTATTGGAACCTACGCGGGTTTTGT
>NZ_VOIQ01000049.1 GCF_010470675.1 Desulfovibrio sp. JC010 | reverse complement strand
ATAATAATAATAATAATAATATATTATTTAATATATTATCAAGAAGATAAATATAAATAATATTTTAATAATTTTAAATAAATCTAATTTATATATTAATAATTTAATAATCTTAATATTTATTATCATTATTTCATATTTATATTATATAAATATTTATTTAAATAAAAAATATTAAAGAGTTTATTTTATTTATTATAAATTATTTAATAAAATATATATAATAATATATARAAWAAARATATAAAWAATTAWAAGYATAWAAAGTAAWAAAGGAGATGTTGTTTTAARGTTAAACWATTARATTGCAAAWCTACTTATTAAGAGYTCGATTCTCTTCATCTCTTAAATAAATAATATAATAATAAAATATTATAGTTCCGGGGCCCGGCCACGGGAGCCGGAACCCCGGAAGGAGATAAATATA
>NZ_VOIQ01000048.1 GCF_010470675.1 Desulfovibrio sp. JC010 | reverse complement strand
AAGTAGACACATCATCATCAGTAAGCTTTGACAAAAAGCATTGAGTAGCTAACTCTTCTATGCAATCTATAGCTGTTTTATAAGGCATTCAATGGACAGATTGAGGTTTTTGAAACATACTAGTGAAATTAGCCTTAATCCCTTCTCGAAGTTAATCATGCATTATGGTGTAAAAAATGCAACTCGCGTTGCTCTACTTTTTCCCGAATTTCCAAATACGCAGCTGGGGTGATTGCTCGMTTTCGTAACGAAAGTTTTGTTTATAAAAACCGCGAAAACCTTCTGTAACAGATAGATTTTTACAGCGCTGATATACAATGACATCAGCTGTAATGGAAAATAACTGAAATATGAATGGCGAGAGACTGCTTGCTTGTATTAAGCAATGTATTATGCAGCACTTCCAACCTATGGTGTACGATGAAAGTAGGTGTGTAATCGAGACGACAAG
>NZ_VOIQ01000047.1 GCF_010470675.1 Desulfovibrio sp. JC010 | reverse complement strand
TTATATATATATATATATTTATTATAATGATAAAGATTATATATTTTTTTTTTTTTTTTTTATTTATTATTTTTAATAAGTAAAAATTATATTATATATATATATATATACGTTCAAATCGTATTATTGCTAATAAATTAATATATAATATTTATAAAAAAGTATAATAAAATATATTATAAGAAGAATATATTATATAATAATTATATTAATAATATTAATAAATAATATATAAATAATTATAAAAAAGTATATAATATTAATYAATTAATTAATTAATAAATATAAATAATATATTAATTTTTAATTAATTTGAATAAGATATTTATATTATTAATAGGAAAGTCATAAATATATAAATTATATTAAATAAATATAAATAATATATTAATTTTTAATTAATTTGAATAAGATATTTATATTATTAATAGGAAAGTCATAAATATATAAATTATATTA
>NZ_VOIQ01000046.1 GCF_010470675.1 Desulfovibrio sp. JC010 | reverse complement strand
ACTATTTAATTAAATTATTAAAATATTATTTAATTATTCTTTCTTTATTTTAAATAAAAAAAAAGGGACTTATTTATATATCTTATTAATATTATTATAATATATATATAATAATATTTTATTAATATTATAAATAAAAAAATTATAATATTCTTTCTTTATTTTAAATAAAAAAAAAGGGACTTATTTATATATCTCATATATATATATATATAAATAAACTCCTTTCGGGGTTCCGGCTCCCGTGGCCGGGCCCCGGAACTATAAATTTAATTTTATTAAATTGATATAAACATTATTTAAAATTATATAAACAACTAAATTATATTAATTGTATTTAATTTAATAATTAATAATATTTTTAATAATGATTATTTTTATAATTATTATTTTATATTAGTGAATACTAATATTTATTATTTATTATTTATTATTTATTATTTATTATTTATAAAGGTGTGAATTAATAATATTTTTAATAATGATTATTTTTATAATTATTATTTTATATTAGTGAATACTAATATTTATTATTTATTATTTATTATTTATTATTTATTATTTATAAAGGTGTG
>NZ_VOIQ01000044.1 GCF_010470675.1 Desulfovibrio sp. JC010 | reverse complement strand
AGACGTATGGGGCGCTGACACTATCGCTGATAAGTCCGATCCCATGCTCAAGTTCGCAGTTGGTCTGATCTACAACTTCTAAGAAATCTTAGAAATTTAGCATAGCCTTGACGCCGGGGGCCGGGAGTTTTTACTCCCGGCCCTTTTTTTACTGCTGAAAAAATGACACCAGATTCTAAATACTTCCCCCGCACTGCCGTCTGTATAATTTTTTAAACCCTCATAAAAAGCCCCCGCAAAGGAAGATTCACTCTAATTTCGCATAAACAAAGCTTTCCGAGCTGATTCTAAAAAGTCTAGAGAATATCTACGCTTGTGTGAGGCGAGCCGGGGTATAAAAAATTATACGGTAAAAAAAATTATACCCTTGTCAAAAAAATGTAATTTTTCACTTGCCATGCTCCTGCTGAAGAGCTAGAACTGTTTCTGAAGGTAGGCGTCGGGCAATTATGCTCAATTATTTATTCAGCAAAAGGATAAAAAAAATGAAAAAACTTGCTATTCTTGCAGTACTCGCATGCATGGTCTTCGGCTTTGCTGCATCTGCATCCGCAGTTGATCTGGAAGCTAAAGGTAAATTCCAGTTCCAGATGAACTTCATTGACAACTATGACTTCCAGTCCGTTAAAGACGGCGGCGACAACGAAGATGATC
>NZ_VOIQ01000043.1 GCF_010470675.1 Desulfovibrio sp. JC010 | reverse complement strand
CTAAACCGCAGGGGAAAGGGTATCAGAAGGCCTAAAGGCGTATTTTTTAGATACATGGAATCTCCATTTGTCAATACAAAGGTCACTGCATTCTTCTCTTATCTTCGAGATTATAATAAAATTGCCTCAGAATATCACAATAATACTAAATTCATTCTCACGTTTTCATGTCAAGCATATTGGGCATCTGGCCCAAACTTCTCCGCCTTGAAGAATGTTATTAGGTGCTCCATAATTCATGAATACATTTCTAAGTTTGTGGAAAGAGAACAGGATAAAGGTCATATAGGAGATCAGGAGCTACCGCCTGAAGAGGACCCTTCTCGTGAACTAAACAATGTACAACATGAAGTCAATAGTTTAACGGAACAAGATGCGGAGGCGGATGAAGGATTGTGGGGTGAAATAGATTCATTATGTGAAAAATGGCAGTCTGAAGCGGAAGATCAAACTGAGGCGGAGATAATAGCCACAGGATAAAGGTCATATAGGAGATCAGGAGCTACCGCCTGAAGAGGACCCTTCTCGTGAACTAAACAATGTACAACATGAAGTCAATAGTTTAACGGAACAAGATGCGGAGGCGGATGAAGGATTGTGGGGTGAAATAGATTCATTATGTGAAAAATGGCAGTCTGAAGCGGAAGATCAAACTGAGGCGGAGATAATAGCC
>NZ_VOIQ01000042.1 GCF_010470675.1 Desulfovibrio sp. JC010 | reverse complement strand
TAAAATATAAAGTATATTATTTAAATTATTAATTAAGTTAGATTTATATTTATAAATATATAAGTCCCGGTTTCTTACGAAACCGGGACCTCGGAGACGTAATAGGGGGAGGGGGTGGGTGATAAKAACCARAMTATTMAATAWATAYAGAGCACACATAGAATAAATTTTATAACATAATCAATAAATATATTATAAKAATATAATATATTATATAATAWAATATAAAGTCCCCGCCCCGGCGGGGACCCCRAAGGAGTATWAACRAWATAATWAATTRTATAAWATAAATATAAATWAAWAATWAWAAYMAAWTWAWTAAWATAATAAATGATAAACAAGAAGATATCCGGGTCCCAATAATAATTATTATTGAAAATAATAATTGGGACCCCCACCACTATAATAACATATTAATATTTAATGATATATAATAAAAATATATTTAATAATAATATATAATAAATATAAATAATATTATAAATAAATATATATATATTTATATATTTATATTTAATAAAAATAAAAATTAATAAAATATTTGTAAATAAATTAATAATATTAATTAATAATTATTAAAGAAATTTTATTTATTTATTATAATTTTATAATTATAATAATAATATATTCATATAGTCCGGTCCGCCCACGCGGGGGCGGACCCCGAAGGAGTATATTATATTTATGTTATATCATATAATATATTATRTTTATGTTATATCATATAGTATATTATATTATCTCAT
>NZ_VOIQ01000041.1 GCF_010470675.1 Desulfovibrio sp. JC010 | reverse complement strand
TCAATGTCCTGATTGTTTAATCGGCAAAAGCACCAAACACAGACATATCAAAGGTTCACGACTAAAATACCAAAATTCATACGAACCCTTTCAATACCTACATACTGACATATTTGGTCCAGTTCACAACCTACCAAAAAGTGCACCATCCTATTTCATCTCATTTACTGATGAGACAACAAAATTCCGTTGGGTTTATCCATTRCACGACCGTCGCGAGGACTCTATCCTCGATGTWTTTACYACGATACTAGCTKTYATTAARAACCARTTTCAGGCCAGTGTCTTGGTTATACAAATGGACCGTGGTTCTGAGTATACTAACAGAACTCTCCATAAATTCCTTGAAAAAAATGGTATAACTCCATGCTATACAACCACAGCGGATTCCCGAGCACATGGAGTCGCTGAACGRCTMAACCGTACCTTATTAGATGACTGCCGKACTCAACTGCAATGTAGTGGTTTACCGAACCGTTTAGGGTTCTCTGCAATMGAATTTTCTACTATTGTGAGAAATTAACTAGCTTCACCTAAMAGCAAAAMAYCTGCAAGACAACATGCTGGCTTGGCAGGACTTGATATCAGTACTTTGTTACCTTTCGGTCAACCTGTTATCGTCAATGATCACAACCCTAACTCCAAAATACATCCTCGTGGCATCCCAGGCTACGCTCTACATCCGTCTCGAAACTCTTATGGATATATCATCTATCTTCCATCCTTAAAGAAGACAGTAGATACAACTAACTATGTTATTCTTCAGGGCAAGGAATCCA
>NZ_VOIQ01000040.1 GCF_010470675.1 Desulfovibrio sp. JC010 | reverse complement strand
TCGAAACTTACAAAAATAAAATGAAAGTTTCCGATAGGCGTAAGTTTGAAAAAGCAAACTTTGACGAGTTTGAGTCGGCTCTAAATAACAAAAACGACTTGGTACATTGTCCCTCAATAACTTTATTTGAATCGATCCCCACGGAAGTGCGGTCATTCTACGAAGACGAAAAGTCTGGCCTAATCAAAGTGGTAAAATTCAGAACTGGTGCAATGGATAGGAAAAGGTCTTTTGAAAAAATTGTCRTTTCCGTCATGGTCGGGAAAAATGTACAAAAGTTCCTGACGTTTGTTGAAGACGAACCAGATTTCCAGGGCGGACCAATCCCTTCAAAGTATCTTATTCCCAAGAAAATCAACTTGATGGTCTACACGTTGTTTCAAGTGCATACTTTGAAATTCAATAGAAAGGATTACGATACCCTTTCTCTTTTTTACCTCAACAGAGGATACTATAATGAGTTGAGTTTCCGTGTCCTGGAACGTTGTCACGAAATAGCGAGTGCYAGGCCGAACGACAGCTCTACGATGCGTACTTTCACTGACTTTGTTTCYGGCGCACCTATTGTAAGGAGTCTTCAGAAAAGCACCATAAGGAAATATGGGKACAATTTGGCASCCTACACGTAGATGAGCTATCGATTTTTTCTGCATACCAAGCAAGTTTACCTGGCGAAAAGAAAGTCGACACAGAGCGGCTGAAGCGTGATCTATGCCCACGTAAACCCATTGAGATAAAGTACTTTTCACAGATATGTAACGATATGATGAACAAAAAAGACCGATTG
>NZ_VOIQ01000039.1 GCF_010470675.1 Desulfovibrio sp. JC010 | reverse complement strand
AAAAAGGGCCGGGAGTAAAAACTCCCGGCCCCCGGCGTCAAGGCTATGCTAAATTTCTAAGATTTCTTAGAAGTTGTAGATCAGACCAACTGCGAACTTGAGCATGGGATCGGACTTATCAGCGATAGTGTCAGCGCCCCATACGTCTTCGTCGAGATCAGCGTTAACGTAACCGAATTCAACGATAGCTGCCAGTTCGTCGTAGATCTGGTAGTTGGTGTTGAAGTCAATTTCGAAAACGGAGTCTTTAGTGGTCAGGAAGTTACCGTTGGGRTCGATGTTGGTCAGAGCTGCAGCACCGTGAGTCTTGATGAGGTCTTCATCGTTGGTACCTTTAACATACAGGAAGATYAGGTCGTGGCTCAGTTTTTCGAGGAAGGAGATCTTCTCGAGAGCAAGACCTACGGTCCAGAAACCGAGCTGGCCGTTGCTGTYGTGGTCRGCWGCAGCAACGGTGCCGCCGGARCCACCGGTMAGAGCGGAGCCACCGAAGTAGGTGGTACCGAAAGCCCAGTCGTTGGTAACGATGGGCAGACGCTCAGAACCGTTGGAKGTGTTGTCATCTTCACCRGTGGTGTATGCGAACATCAGTTTGGGCTGTACGAAGTCCAGACCGGTRTAAGCAAGAGATGCGTCGAAGAGCATACCGGAACGATCGTTCTGCTTCTGGTCAGCGTCTACGGAACCGTAAACGATGTCAGCTGCGAAAACGATGGGATCGAACATGTCCATTTCAAAGGAGGTACCGATCCACCATGCCTGAGAATCTTTATTCATGTCAGGATCAGCTACAACGCCGAGAAGACCTTGGTAGGCTGCGATGTTATCAGCCTGTACACCGTTGCCATCAAGAACGTCTTTACCTACGTTTGCGTAAGCAGCGTAAGGGGTAGCAGAGATACCATCGATGGTGATGGGAGCTGCCAGATAGAAGATATCGAGTTCATCGTGGTTG
>NZ_VOIQ01000038.1 GCF_010470675.1 Desulfovibrio sp. JC010 | reverse complement strand
TAAAGATAAGCTTACATTATGAAGAGCAGCATATTACAGCCGTATGGGTCTACTTGACAGTAAAATTTGAAGAGCATTGGAAGCCTGTTGATGTAGAGGTCGAGTTTAGATGCAAGTTCAAGGAGCGAAAGGTGGATGGGTAGGTTATATAGGGATATAGCACAGAGATATATAGCAAAGAGATACTTTTGAGCAATGTTTGTGGAAGCGGTATTCGCAATATTTTAGTAGATATATAGCAAAGAGATACTTTTGAGCAATGTTTGTGGAAGCGGTATTCGCAATATTTTAGTAGCTCGTTACAGTCCGGTGCGTTTTTGGTTTTTTGAAAGTGCGTCTTCAGAGCGCTTTTGGAAAGCGTTTCCGAAAACGAGCGCTTCCGAAAATGCAACGCGAGCTGCGCACATACAGCTCACTGTTCACGTCGCACCTATATCTGCGTGTTGCCTGTATATATATATACATGAGAAGAACGGCATAGTGCGTGTTTATGCTTAAATGCGTACTTATATGCGTCTATTTATGTAGGATGAAAGGTAGTCTAGTACCTCCTGTGATATTATCCCATTCCATGCGGGGTATCGTATGCTTCCTTCAGCACTACCCTTTAGCTGTTCTATATGCTGCCACTCCTCAATTGGATTAGTCTCATCCTTCAATGCTATCATTTCCTTTGATATTGGATCATATGCATAGTACCGAGAAACTAGTGCGAAGTAGTGATCAGGTATTGCTGTTATCTGATGAGTATACGTTGTCCTGGCCACGGCAGAAGCACGCTTATCGCTCCAATTTCCCACAACATTAGTCAACTCCGTTAGGCCCTTCATTGAAAGAAATGAGGTCATCAAATGTCTTCCACACAACATTAGTCAACTCCGTTAGGCCCTTCATTGAAAGAAATGAGGTCATCAAATGTCTTCCAATGTGAGATTTTGGGCCATTTTTTATAGCAAAGATTGAATAAGGCGCATTTTTCTTCAAAGCTTTATTGTACGATCTGACTAAGTTATC
>NZ_VOIQ01000037.1 GCF_010470675.1 Desulfovibrio sp. JC010 | reverse complement strand
ATGGTTGCGCACGGTCTCCAGCCATTCGATACGCCAGCTCTCGGAGCTGACCGGCAGCGGGATGCCCTTGATGTCGATTTCCACAAGGGTTTTCTGTCCCCGCTGGTAAGGGTTGTGGGTTTCGTACCAGCCTTTGGTGGCACCTCTGGCCGCGCCGACCACAAAGGAGGACATGCGCCGGACCATCTTTTTTTGGAGTCCGATGTCTGCGGTGACGGTGCGCCAGTTGGTGATCAGGTTGGCGATTTCGGCCTGAATGATCCGTTTTGAAACCGGACCGGCCTGATCCGCGCGTTTGACGGCAACGGACTGGCCGAGTTTGTCCACTTCGACCACGTAGGGAACGACCTTGCTCTGCACGGCCTGAACGATGTTGACGCAAAGCGAGAGGCAAACGGTCAGGGACATGATTAAAGCGGCAAAACGCCATTGATTACGGCTTTTTATGTAGCTGCCATAACGCTCGAACCATTCTTCTTTGGCGGCTAAATAGGCAGAATTTGGACGGTTTTTGGGCATAGTTATCCTGTGGTTTTCAGATTTTGACTGCTAAATCGGGGAGTTAGTCAGATGAGTCTGGGGGAAGTTGCATCTTGTATGCTTCGTGCTGGGTTTTGGTGCTGCTGCGGATACCGCCAGCCCGGCTTTGGGATAGATTTTCCCGTACAGATTGGATGCCGGTGGCGGCCATGTGGCCCAGTTTTCCGAAACCGGTTTTTCCGGCGGTGTTGGCGTAGGAGCTGGCTTCGCGCACCGCATCGGTTCCGCGTTTGGCCTCGATCATTCCGCCTGCCGCTCCTTTCACAACAGTGCTTGTACTGCTGCTTACCGCTGTAACGGCAGAGGTCAGATACCTGCCGGAAGAGGAAAGAGGTCCGTTGATCAGCCCTGAAATGATGTCCGGGATGGACATGGTCAGGGCCAGAATGACGATGGACGCACCGAGGATGACCAGCACTTCCGCAAAGTTGATTTCCGGTTTTTGGAATCCGTTGATGAAATCAATGCTCAGCGAGATCAGAAGCTGCATGGTGAACAGCTTCAT
>NZ_VOIQ01000036.1 GCF_010470675.1 Desulfovibrio sp. JC010 | reverse complement strand
GCCGGAGCAACGGTGGCAAAAGTCAAGCTACGCAGGCTGCTCAGACCAATATTGGTCGTTAGCAATTAGGGCATTCAAAATGCCAAGTAACTTTCTCATTGATGCGACCATCGCAACTTTATGAGCTTTGCCAGCGTCAATTAAACGATTGTAAAAAACCTTTAACTTTGAATTGCTTCGTATCGCTGACATGCAGGCCATATAAAGGGTTGAGCGAACTTCGGATCGTCCTCCCCATATGTGTCTTCGGCCTCGGAACATCCCGCTATCGCGGTTAAGCGGGGCCACTCCAACGAGCGAAGCAATTTGTTTTCGGTTCAACGTGCCAAGTTCGGGCAGGTTTGCGAGCAATGTTGTACGCAAAACAGGACCGACACCAGGAACGGATTCAAGTTTTTCGGCCTTCTGAGAAAATTCTTCATCAGAAGCCAATAACTCTTGAAGGTTGTTGTCCAAATCATCGATTTGTTTGTTCAACCATTCGATATGACTGTTAATATTTAATTTTATTCCTTGAGGACTACTGGACAATCGGTTTTTTTCTTTAGTTCTCATGTTGATCAACTGGCGACGTCTTTTTAAAACGTGCTCAAGTTGTAAACCAATTTCGCTTTTTAACTCAGTTGGTTCTGGCCTGATCGCTTGCGCAAAATGCGCGAGCATCAAACTGTCAACTTTGTCGGTTTTTGCCAGTTTACCAGTGGCCTTTGCAAAATCGCGCGCTTGACGGGGATTTACCCGTGAGACCGGATAGTCCTTAAGAGCCAATGAAGCCATGACGGCATTTTCGAGTCCGCCTGTTGCTTCTAGGACAATTAATTCGGGTTTCCAGTTTTTGCACTTTTTAACTAAGGCACGAATTCCTTTCTCTGAATTTTCAAATGAAAGGTATTCTTCGGTTGGAAAGAGACAAACATCCAAAGAAGTCTTGGAGACATCTATACCAATAAACAGTTCATTCTTTTGTTTTTTTCCCATCCTAGCAAAACGCGGGCTTTCGATCCCAAGCAACGGTTCGGGTTAGAAGAACAAAGCATGACGACCCAAGCTCCGGCACGGTCTTAAAAAACCAAGGCAAAATCGGTCTGCCATGCAAAATTACAACTGTTTAATTGGTTAAACAACGTCAATCAAGACGTACTAGGC
>NZ_VOIQ01000035.1 GCF_010470675.1 Desulfovibrio sp. JC010 | reverse complement strand
TGTAGTAAGGAGAATGACATTATAAAGCTGGCACTTAGAATTCCACGGACTATAGACTATACTAGTATACTCCGYCTACTGTACGATACACTTCCGCTCAGGTCCTTGTCCTTTAACSAGGCCTTACCACTCTTTTGTTWCYCTATTGAKCCMGSTCAGCAAAGGSAGTGTGATYTAAGATTCTATCTTCGSGATGTAGTAAAACTAGCTAGACCGAGAAAGAGACTAGAAATGCAAAAGGCACTTCTACAATGGCTGCCATCATTATTATCCGATGTGACGCTGCAGCTTCTCAATGATATTCGAATACGCTTTGAGGAGATACAGCCTAATATCCGACAAACTGTTTTACAGATTTACGATCGTACTTGTTACCCATCATTGAATTTTGAACATCCGAACCTGGGAGTTTTCCCTGAAACAGATAGTATATTTGAACCTGTATAATAATATATAGTCTAGCGCTTTACGGAAGACAATGTATGTATTTCGGTTCCTGGAGAAACTATTGCATCTATTGCATAGGTAATCTTGCACGTCGCATCCCCGGTTCATTTTCTGCGTTTCCATCTTGCACTTCAATAGCATATCTTTGTTAACGAAGCATCTGTGCTTCATTTTGTAAAACAAAAATGCAACGCGAGAGCGCTAATTTTTCAAACAAAGAATCTGAGCTGCATTTTTACAGAACAGAAATGCAACGCGAGAGCGCTATTTTACCAACAAAGAATCTATACTTCTTTTTTGTTCTACAAAAATGCATCCCGAGAGCGCTATTTTTCTAACAAAGCATCTTAGATTACTTTTTTTCTCCTTTGTGCGCTCTATAATGCAGTCTCTTGATAACTTTTTGCACTGTAGGTCCGTTAAGGTTAGAAGAAGGCTACTTTGGTGTCTATTTTCTCTTCCATAAAAAAAGCCTGACTCCACTTCCCGCGTTTACTGATTACTAGCGAAGCTGCGGGTGCATTTTTTCAAGATAAAGGCATCCCCGATTATATTCTATACCGATGTGGATTGCGCATACTTTGTGAACAGAAAGTGATAGCGTTGATGATTCTTCATTGGTCAGAAAATTATGAACGGTTTCTTCTATTTTGTCTCTATATACTACGTATAGGAAATGTTTACATTTTCGTATTGTTTTCGATTCACTCTATGAATAGTTCTTACTACAATTTTTTTGTCTAAAGAGTAAT
>NZ_VOIQ01000034.1 GCF_010470675.1 Desulfovibrio sp. JC010 | reverse complement strand
TAATTATACTGATTGTAGATTTACTGTCGGTTAGTAATCCTTTAGTAATTGGTTTCTTGTTAAGTTCTTGCACAAGGTGACTGAGGTTATTCAATGTTAAGTTCTTGCACAAGGTGACTGAGGTTATTCAATAGCGGTATAGCTTCACTGACTGCGTGTATTTTGTCGACTTTCCTCCAATCACTTTTCCGTTGAGTAGGAAAATGTTACCAATTTGTGACTTGTAATATGGTTGGTTACCATATGAAGCATCACTTATTGCGACTAGTTTATTATCTGGCTTGGTAGGTTTGTTTTTGTGCCATATYARTTGTTTATCTCTAGTGTCCCACATGAATTGTATTAACTCATATGTCATGTCTAAAACTTGCCTAGAGGGGAATAGTATATGTTGAGCAAGTGTGTTGATGTAGTATAGTAAGTCAAATCTAAATTTATATCCAACATATGAAGCTAGACCAATCAACTTTTGCATTTCATGYACYTTCTCTTTGTATTCATCTTCATCTATTTCTAGTTCATCCTGGTCTATATAAWGACCTGGTTGACCTGGAGCKCTAAGTTTYYTTCCTTTTGGRTTCAAAGGTACGTTTARTTTGGGTAWTTTYTCWGTYAAKGAKTTTTCCATACCTAATTTCATGTATTTACCTCTTTGATATTTGATTTCTAAGCCAAGTATGTCGTACTGAATTTCGTTATCACTTTCACCCAGATTTATTATCTTTGTATCGTATTGTTTCTTGAGTGTTGTTATGATTTTCTTATTTGCATTTAAGTCTTTGCTGAACAATAYCATATCATCWACGAATAARCAAATTGTYACTTGACTRTTYTTAAATACGCATGACCATCAATGAACTTCTTCCATACCACAYTGTTKTATCAGGTATGATTTGATAGTTTCGTACCAGTTCGCWCCACTTTGTTTCAATCCATAAAGYGATTTCTTCAAATGTATYAACTTATCATTCATTCCTAAATGTGGTGGAGGTCTTATGTATAATTCTTCTTTGATGTCTGCATACAAATATGCCGAAGATATGTCTAATTGTGTATGCATACAAATATGCCGAAGATATGTCTACAGGGATGTCATTAATGCATAGTGATGTACGGTATTGGATTGCATGCCTGAGTCGTAAGTGTCAGGATGCTGAATATCACCTCTTGCAACAAATCTAGCTTTATGAGTACCGTCACGTTTCTTGTTGAAGATAAACATTGAGTTTATTACTCTTTTAGGGTCTATTTCTTTTCTGTCATAATATTCGTCAGTGTCCCAAGTTTTCATCTTCAACAGTTGATTGACTTCTTTGTGGTATGCCTCGATATATTTTTCTTTTTCTTTAATATCTTTATTATAGGTGATTGCCTCATTTTTCTTTAATATCTTTATTATAGGTGATTGCCTCAT
>NZ_VOIQ01000033.1 GCF_010470675.1 Desulfovibrio sp. JC010 | reverse complement strand
TCAGATTGCTGACAAAGTCCTCGCCTTTTGGTGAGGACTTTTTTATATTGTTTGCATGTTAAAAAAGCCTGAGCAAAAGCAAGTCACTGTTGAGTTGGTTACGATTGAAGAATTGGTTCCTGAGAACCATTTACTTCGAAAGATAAACAAGTTTATCGACTTCTCATTTATCCATGAGAAAACTAAACATTTGTATTGTGACAACAATGGTCGCCCAGCACTTGACCCTGAAGTTCTTTTTAAAATGCTCTTTATTGGATATATATTCGGCATTCGAAGTGAGAGACAGCTTGTCAAAGAAATACAAGTTAACATGGCTTATCGGTGGTTTCTCGGTTTTGGCATTAAGGATAAAATTCCTGATGCATCAACGATAAGTCAAAATAGAAGAAGACGATTTAACGGAACAACAATAGCTCAGGATATTTTTGACAACATTGTTTTTCAGGCCATGAAAAGAAAAATGGTTGACGGTAAAACACTTTATACAGACTCAACGCATTTAAAAGCGAATGCAAATAAGAATAAATTTATCGACAAGATAGTTCGTAAAAGAACTCAATCATATTTAACAGAGCTTGAAGAAGCCGTGGAGGAAGACCGAAGGGCCCACGGAAAGAAGCCTTTAAAGGCCAAGCCAGTCTCAACTCCAGTCAAAAGAATCAAAGAAAGCACAACTGATCCCGAAGCAGGGTACATGTTTAGGGATGGAAAACCTAAGGGGTTTCATCTCCTTGACCACCGCACTGTTGATGGTAAATTCAACATAATTACAGATAGTTATATAACATCAGGGGCGATTCATGATAGCGTTCCTTACTTGGAAAGATTAGATCGGCAAATTAAACGGTTTGAATTTGACGTAAAAGCGGTTGGTCTTGATGCTGGATACTTTACTTCTCACGTTTGCAAGGGCTTGGATGATAGGGAGATTTTTGGAGCAATAAGTTACCGCAGACCCAATAAACGCAAGGGATTTATGGCAAAACGGTTGTACAAATACAACCGGGAAAAGGACTGTTATGTCTGCCCAGCCGGATATGATCTAAAATACAGCACCACTAACCGTGAAGGATTTCGTCAGTATGTATCGTGCTCGAATATTTGTGAAAAATGCGAACTATTAGCCAAATGCACATCAAACCAGAAACATGTAAAAACAATTACTCGTCACGTCTGGGAAGATTCTAAAGAAAAAATGATTCAAAACCGTCTTAGCCCACGCGGGAAAAGACTTTACAAGCGCCGAAAAGAAACAGTTGAGCGCAGTTTTGCCGATGCAAAAGAGTTGCACGGGCATCGCTATGCCCGGATGCGTGGTCTTTCGAAAGTCCAAGAACAGAGCCTGCTCTGTGCTGCCTGCCAAAACATGAAGAAAATGGCACTCATCCTGAGTGCAACGCACCTATTTTCAAAGCTTTTTCAGTCACTTTTCTCCAAAATAAACACAATTTTCCCTTCTGATCCCAAATCTGACTTTGGTCGCACAAACTTGAGCTTTTCAAATTAAATCGAACGGAAGAAAGCATAATAAAACCCCGCTTTCCGAGAAAAGCGGGGTTAGTCAGCAATCTG
>NZ_VOIQ01000032.1 GCF_010470675.1 Desulfovibrio sp. JC010 | reverse complement strand
TGGCGTAACGCTCGAACCATTCTTCTTTGGCGGCTAAATAGGCAGAATTTGGACGGTTTTTGGGCATAGTTATCCTGTTGTTTTCAGATTTTAACTGCTAAATCGGGGAGTTAGTCAGATGAGTCTGGGGGGAGTTGCATCTTGTATGCTTCGTGCTGGGTTTTGGTGCTGCTGCGGATACCGCCAGCCCGGCTTTGGGATAGATTATCCCGTATAGATCTGATGCCGGTAGCGGCCATATGGCCCAGCTTCCCGAAGCCGTTCTTTCCGGCGGTGTTGGCATAAGAGTTGGCTTCACCAACAGCATCGGCTAATCGCTTGCTTTCAACGATTCCGCCTGCTGTTCCTTTAACAACAGTGCTCGTACTGCTGCTTACCGCTGTAACGGCAGAGGTCAGATACCTGCCGGAAGAGGAAAGCGGGCCGTTGATCAGCCCTGAAATGATGTCCGGGATGGACATGGTCAGGGCCAGAATGACGATGGACGCACCGAGGATGACCAGCACTTCCGCAAAGTTGATTTCCGGTTTTTGGAATCCGTTGATRAAATCAATGCTCAGCGAGATCAGAAGCTGCATGGTGAASAGCTTCATCGCYACCGAGAAGGCGTATTTGATGAAGTTGATGGCGTAATCKCKGGTGATCTTGGAACCGCTGAAGCCGAGCAGGATGATTCCCGCGTTGAGGACGATGTAAGCTTCGCATTTTACAAGAATTACCTGCGCGGCAATCATGGAAAAGCTGATGCAGATGGCAATGGCAACCAGCACCAGCCCGGCGGATTTGGCGATGTCCCAGCTCATGCTCGCAAGCATGGTGTCGAAGACCTGAACCCCGGCCAGAAAGATGCTTCCTGCCGTCACCGGAGGTGCCCCAAGTTCCTGCGCTGTTCTGCTCAGTCCGATAATGATCTGGTTGGTCCATTCCTTGTAGTAAATGAGTATGGCGAACATCAGCCCGGCGTAGAGCATGAGCATGATGAATTCAGCCATTGCTTCATCAATTCCGGTCTGTTTGGTGGCTATACGAAAGCCCAAAAAGCAGACATCCAGAATCAGGAGAAGTCTAAACAGAACCTTGGCGTGCTCGGTGAGCAGATCATCCCATTTACCGGCCTTGGCGTGGAATTCCGTGGCGATGCGGGAGAGTATCTGCGTGTCGTCTATGGGAGTTCCAGCGGCAGAAGCATCAGCAGCCATGAACAGAACCAGCAGGACGGAGAAGACAAAGCCTGCAAAGAGGATGAAACGATAGTTTACAGCAACCATGGCTAGAATCCGAGCGGCTCCGGGCCAGCTTCTTTTTTACAGGCTTCGCCGTAGGTCGGGGCAAAGAATTTTTCGCTGTCCTGTCGCAGAATCTGCTGATCCTTTTCCTTCTTGGCCTCAATCATGGACTGATTCTGAATCTGGGTAGCCAGCAGCGCACGGAGTTTGCGGATTTCCTGAATCTGAACGCTGCTGAGCTGGTTGGCGGCTTCAAGGGCCTGCATGCGTCCTTCCGGTGTGCTGAGCAGACCTTCAATGTAGGAATCAAATTCCGCAGAATCGCTGATTTCCTGCAACTGACTGCCGGAAAGTTTGAATGTGGCCTTGGTTGCCGCATCGACTCTTTCAGACCACTTGGACCAGTATTCCTTGTACTTCTTGGTAAACTTGGCATTGGGCTGGCCGACCAGTCTTTTGGCGGAGTTGAAGTCCGGGTACTGGGCTTCGTATATGCCGTCCAGAACCTCAATATCGCCCACGGTGGTGACCAGATTCTTTGAAAGCTGGGCCAGTCTTTTGAAGTCCCGGATGACGCTGTTTTTGATGGCAAACGGCAGACGGATCGTGTTCCGAACCATGTTGGTGTATTGCTGGATATTTTGCTGGACCATCATAATTTGCTGCTGAGTCTGCATCATTTCTTCCTTGTAGGTCCGCCACATTGATTCAAGCTGCTCAATGTTTGTGACCCGTTCCAGCATTTGCAGGAATTTGTCACTGCAATTGACGCAGGTGACGGTCATGGCTGAAGCCGGGGACGCGCTGATAAGACCCACGAGCAAAGCTATTGCGGGCGCGACTTGTCGCATTTTCATATAAAGTCTCCTTGTCTTTCCTGAAGCCAGTGCTGCGGCCATTCCTGACCGTGAGTTTTTGAAAGATCCTGAATCCGGGCCAGACTCGCCTTGTCCGACGAGCCCACAAATGAAAGCGCGACCGGGCCGAGAGCCAGCTCAATGAGTCGCCGACCTTCCGGGGAAACCACGTAGTAGTCGCGCTTGGGAGTGGCCGAAGCGATGATTTCAATCTGGCGGGAATTGAGTCCCAGACCTTGATAGAGTTTGTATTGTGCTTCCTGAATTGCCGCCGGATTGGGCAGGTAGATCTTGGTCGGGCAGGACTCCACCAGCACATCCAGAATCCCGGAACGGCTTGCATCTGAAAGGGATTGCGTAGCCAACACCACCGCGCAATTGGCTTTGCGCAGAACCTTGAGCCATTCGCGGATTTTTTCCCTGAAGACCTTATGGCCGAGCATGATCCACGCTTCATCAAGGATGAGCAGCGCGGGCTGGCCGTTCAGTGCTTTTTCAATGCGGTGGAAAAGGTAGAGCAGAACCGGGATGATGTTCTTGTCACCGAGAATCATAAGCTCCTCGATTTCGAAGACCATGAAATCCGAAATACCGAGATCGTCGGAGCTGGCATCAAGCAGCCTGCCCATGGCTCCTTCTCCGGTGTAATGCTTGATGGCCTCGCGCAGTTCTTCGTTTTGCAGACTGTGGTAAAAGTCAGTCATGGAACGCATGTGTTCAGGGTTGTTCCTGATCATGGACATGGCGATATGTATGGCGTTTCTGTGGGCCGGAAGCACGGTCAAGCCCTGCATGGTCGCCAAGGTTTCGATCCATTCTTCCGCCCAGCTCTGTTCAGCATCCGAATCAACGTGCTGAAGCGGAGCAAAGGACAAAAGCGAATCGTCGGCAGCGATTTCATGATGAGACCCGCCAGCACCCAGACAGAGCGGGAGCATTGATTTGCCCTTATCAAAAGCAAAAATGGTGGCCTTCTGATAACGGCGGAACTGGGCTGCCAGAATTCCCAGCAAAGTGGATTTACCCGCGCCGGTAGGCCCGAAAATCAAAGTCTGACCGATGTCGCTCACATGCAGATTCAGCCTGAACGGGGTAGAGCCGTTTGTGGCGCAGTACATGAGCGGCGGTGATGAAGGCGGGAATTTATCTGAAGGATTATGTTCTCGGCCAGCCCAGATTGTTGCCAACGGCAGCAGGTCGGCCAGATTCATGGTGTTGATGATCGGGCGGCGCACGTTGGCGTAGGAATTACCGGGATGAGATCCGAGCCATGCTTCAAGTGCGTTGATTCCTTCAATACGGCTGGGAAAACCCTGATCAAGCAGTTTACGGCGCAGCTCTCTGCTGTTTTCTTCCAGCTCGCCCAAGTCATCACTCATCAGAACAATGACGGCAGTGTAGAACCCGGCACCGACCAGACCGGATTGAAGTTCCTCAATGGCTTGCTCGGCATCATCTGCCATGCTTCTGGCGTCCCTGTTCTCTTTGGCGTTGGCATTGTCATTGAGCTGATCCCAGATCTTATAAATCTGCTGTGACCAAGTTTTCCTGAACTTCTCCAGCTCCTGCTGGGCTTCGTACTGATCCATGCAGATGAAGCGGGTGGAAAATCGGTATTCAATAGGTAGCGATTCAAAATTGGAGAGCATGGACGGCCAGCTGTCCGGCGGAAAGCCGTCCACAGCCAGAACTTTGATAAACCTGCCGCCGATGCTGGGCTGCAAACCGCCGATCAGATCCTGCCCGCCGAGAAGAGCATCGAGATACATAGGCACTTTGGGCAGCAGTATCGGATGCTCTTCACCGGTAAGGCATTTATTCAGCAGGGACAGGAAGGTTGAATATGTATGCAGGTTTCCGTGTTCGTCCGGGAACTCGATGTCTGCAAGATGAGTCAGCTCCATTGAGAGCGAAAGGGAGTCTTCAAGTTCCTGCGCAACAGTCAGGAACTTGTCTAAAGCCTTTTCAAGATGATTGACGGCAGCGGAATTTTCATAAGCAAGGTTGCTCAACTTCTGGGTCAAAAATTCCGGCTTATAGGTGATGATCAGGTAAGTCTCAGTGGAATAGAATGTCCCGGATGATTCAAAGATATTTCTCCTTTCATCTTCAATGGCCTGAGTGACGAAGTCCGGGAAGTGACTGATTCCGGCATGCGGATATTCAGTTGCCGTTGAACGGATAGCCTCCACATGCAGCATCCAGCCGGAATCAAGATTTTTGATCCCGCTGTTAACCCGGCTGCTGACCACAGCCAGTTCTTCAGCAGTACTGGAAGCCGTATCCTGTGCGCGGAACTTCCAGCCGGTCATGAGTGAACCGTCTTTGCAGAGCAGCACTCCGTTATTGACCATGGCCGCATAAGGCAGCAGATCCGGGAGTCCTTTGGGTTTATGGCGGTAATCTTTGAGTTCGATCATTTCAGCTTTACCCCGTTGATCTGCCACGGAGTGGAACGGGCAGCGTAAAAATTCTGCTGGTTGAAATGGCGCAGGCCGATCTTGGAAAGCTGCGGATCAAAGCTGGCGGTCTTTTGCAGAACAAAGACCGTTACAACCCAGAAAACAAGGGCAGCACCGCCAGCATAGAGGGTGAATCCTCCAAGGGCGATCAGGATGGCGAACAGTGCAGAATAAAGCAGCGGTTCGCGCTCGGCACCCATGACCAGCGAAGGCCGATACAGGGAAGCGTGAATGGGGATCTTCCTTCCACTCATATGACCGCCCCGGAAAAGCTGAAGATTGAATCGACAATTGATGCGGCCAGCGCAACAAATGACATGCCGAATACTGTTTTGAGCAGGGTCTTGAAGCCGCCTTCAAGTTCTTCCCTTTTCATGATGAAAGCGATGCCGGAAATCCCCATGCCGCCGATGCAGATCCAGCGACCAACCGGACCGGTGATGGTGCCGACCACCATTTCCATGGGCGTGCTGAGTTCATTGATTGAATTGGAAGCAAAGGCTGCGTCAGGCAGAGCGGCCAGCAGGAGTATTGCCAGAAGGGGCAGATATTTATGCTTATTTGTTTTCATCGTAGATGTACTCCATGATGTATTTTTGATTTACGGGGTCGTATCCGATTACTTCCGCCACTTCAGAGACTGTCCGGCCCTTACGGGTGCGGCGGATGAAAATCAGAAAGTCCACAGCCGAGCCGATCAGTTGCGGCATGGGCGAGGTGGATGCTTCCGAGATAAGTTGCTCAATGCGCAGCAGACCTTCTGCCGCAGAGTTGGCGTGAACAGTGGCAATGCCGCCGGGATGTCCAGTGTTCCAAGCCTTGAGCAGGTCGAGGGCTTCACCC
>NZ_VOIQ01000031.1 GCF_010470675.1 Desulfovibrio sp. JC010 | reverse complement strand
AATGGCTGGAGACCGTGCGCAACCATTCCGGCGTAGCCGTTTCCAGCACCAAATATGAAGCGACCCTCAAGGTCCGCATCTCACCACCAACAACAGACAGCCAGATTATCAGGAACCCTGCGGGCGTTTACGTCACAGAGCTCTCCTGGGCGAAACTTCTTGAACAATAGGAAACACAATGAAACAGACTCTTCTCTCAATATTCCTTGTGCTTATCAGCGTATGCACGGCATGGGCCTCGCCGCTGCCAGCACCGGATTACATCAGCAAAAAAGACGTTCCGCTGAACAGCAAAGAGTGGGCAGCACTCAAGCTTTCACGGGAATGGATGAACCGCAAAATCAAGCCGATCATGCAGAGCAACGGCAAGGTCGTTTACGTCTACGGCGCGACCCTGCCGACCCTTATCTGCTCCCCGCTCATGGCCTCGGACCTTGAACTCCAGCCCGGTGAAAACGTCAATGACGTCATCATCGGAGACACCGCCCGCTGGATGGTGGTTGTGGGCCGATCCGGCATGCCGGGCCGGGAACGCACCCACCTCATCATCAAGCCCCTTGATGCCGGACTCGTGACCAGCGCGGTCATCACCACCGACCGCCGCACCTATCACCTGAAACTGGTTTCCCGGCGCAAGGGACACACTCCCTACGTGGCTTTTCTGTACCCGGAAGATCAGCAAAAAATACTTAAAGCCAGTCTTAAAAAGAAAGAACGCAAAGAAGTCTGGGAGACCACCCACATCGCAGGCAAAACCGTTGATCTCTCCACACTCGACTTCAGCTATGCCATCAGCGGAGATGATGCGAGTTGGAAGCCCATGCGCGTCTACAACGACGGAATCAGGACTTTTATCCAGCTTCCGAGGACATCCACCCAGACCGAAATACCGGTGCTGCTGGTGGAAAAAGCCGGGCAGGAAGCAATCGTCAATTATCGGGTCAAAGGTAGTTCCATGATCGTTGATGAGATCTTTGAAAAAGCAATCCTCGTGGCCGGAACCGGAACGGATCAGGCCAAGGTGGAAATAAACCGTATTGAGGTAACAAAATGAGAAAATTAATCCCCTTACTTCTGCTGAGCCTGCTTGCCAGCGGCTGTTCTGTAAAACGTGCGGGCAGACAGCTTGAAGCTGAAATAATGAGCCAGCAGACAACCATGTACCAAGAACAGGAAATTGAGCAGTTAGTGGAAGAAGCCGCGCTCAAAGTAGCCGGTCATTACCCTCCGGGCCGGACCGTCCTGCACCTGAATGTCCCTGACAATGACTTCGGCTGGAAGTTTGATGCCAGCCTCCGCGCACAGGGCTTCCAATTCAGTCCCAAGTCCACAGATCCTAATGTGCTGGATATGGACTTGGTCTTTGATGGCATCGGCAACAGCACCCTTTATTACCTGCATGTCAAAGCTTCAGACGGCTGGTCTTTCGGGCAGGTCTACAACCTGACCCATGATGGATTTGAAAAGGCCGGACTGCTGACCCAGACCCCTGCATTTTTTGAGTTCGTGGGCAATGACTCCCGACAGGTTGAATCTCCACTTGCTGAAGACTGGAACATCGTTCCCGGTGGCCTGCGGGATCAGCTCAAACGCTGGGCTGGTCGCGCTGAATACACGCTGGTCTGGAAAGCTCCCCATGATTTTCAGATGCAGGCCGAAGCCTCTTTCCGGGATACCTTCCCCAGAGCAGTCAAACGGCTGTTTTCCAGAATGCACGCCAGCGGAAATTCACTGCGCGTAACCATCTATCAGGCCAACAAGGTCGTTGAAGTCTGCGAGGATTAACATGAAACGAGTTCTTTTATTTATGCTCTGCGTCTGTCTGTTTGTCGGCGGATGCACCAATTTCCAACCTTCCCCGCAGGAACTATCGGTAAAGAGCCGTGCCGCATCCATGCACCAAGCAACCATGAAAAAGACGGTCACTGTTGTCCATGCGCCCTACGTGGGCGCGGTTCCCGTGGAGCTGGACAACAATAAGCTTCCTGCCGTCTTCACCAGACGGATTACCCTCAACTTAAGGCACCCGCTGACCGCGCCGGAGCTGGCGAGAAAAATCAGCGAGCAGTTTCCCGTTCATATTGAAGTGGTGCAGGACGCTGACAGCGATATGCATGTTGCGCAGGAAAATCAGGAACGCAAAAGCCCTGAACGCATGCAGCTCATGTATGACGGCCAGCTCAAGGGCTTGCTGGACAACATGTGCGAATTCTTCGGCATGGGCTGGGAATATGATTCCAGCCGGGCCAAGGTTGAAATTGCCCGCTTGCAGACCAAGTCATTCAGCCTTGATGTTGCACCGGGAAATATCAAATACGAATCCACCATCACCAACAAATCCCAGACTTCCGGGAACTCCGGCAACGCCAACAACATCAACGGCGTAGGCCAGACCACCAAAACCTCGGATAGTGTCAGCCAGACCTCGCAGACCAACAAAGCCAGCTTTGAAGGCGATGTCTGGAAGGATACCCAAAGAGCTGTCGAAGCCATGCTCAGCAAGGACGGCAGGGTTGTGGTCAACGAAGCCGCCGGAATGGTCACTGTTACCGACACCAACACCGTCCTGCGCCGGGTTGAAAAGTACATCAACTCCCTGAACTCAAAGATGGGCAGGCAGGTGGCCCTTGCGGTCAAGGTCTGGTCGCTGGAGCTGAACCGCAATGCTGATACCGGCTTCAATCTTGAGACCGCCCTCAAGGCCGGTCAGTCCAGCTTCAGCCTGCTCGGCGGCCAACCGCACAGCTCCCTTGCCGGTGCGGGAACTCTGACCGCCGCAATTCTTGACGGCAACTGGAAGGACACCAAGCTCATGCTTCGCGCCCTGCGTCAACGTGGGCGCACAACCCTGCTGACTTCCGGCTCCGGGATTGTGATGAACAATCAGGCCTTGCCGGTTCAGGTGGTCAAACGAGATTCCTATCTTGCCGGGGTCAGCTCAACCACCACTGAAAATTCCATGCAGACCTCGGAACTCACGCCCGGTGAGGTCTCCACCGGCTTTTCCATGACCGTGCTCCCGCACATCATGGATAACCGCAAAGCCATCCTGCAATACAACATCACCCTCTCTTCGCTGGATTCCATGAAGGAATTCTCCTCCGGTTCCATGACCATCCAGTTGCCGCAGGTTTCCACCCGCAGCTTCAGCCAGCGGGTCAAAATGAAGTGCGGCCAGACTCTGGTGCTGGCCGGATTCGAGCAGGAAAGCAATCAGGACTCTAAGGGAATCGGCATCAGCTCCGGCGGGCTCAGCCAGCAGTACGGCAAAAGCCTGATCATCATCACCATTGAAATGGAAAGTGCCGGAGTCTAGCCATGCAACATATTCTCATCAAAAAGAAAAAATACGCCATCGGCCTCTGGTGGCAGTTCATTAACGGCTCCGGCAAACGCAAAGACGCGCTGGAACAGGCCCGCATTCTGGCCGAGAAATTCCCCGAAGGCGGATACAATTGCGTTGCAATCAGAAAGCAACAGTTCGGCCTTGGCAACTGCGCTGAAGCAAAGATCAAACGTCTGCCCTCGCTGGCCTGTGCGCTGGTTGAGCGTTCCCAGCCCACATGGATCGGAATGTTCTGTCTCAGTGAAGAATTGTGGTGGGTCTGCGCGGTCAGCAAGAAAAACATCGCTGCTGAAGGCGACCAATACTTCAACTCACAGGCTGAAGCTGAAGCCCACTTCAAGAACCTCAAATCCCTGTCCGACTGGGATGACAACGAGATTCTTTGCGAAACCGTTGAAGAGTCCATGGATCATTTCAACGGTTTGCTGCGAACTTCCGAAAAAGTTCAACCGTTAGTTGAAGAAAACCGCAGAGGCTTGTTGATTTCCTGTGCTGCGCTGTGCGCTGCCCTGAGCATGGGCTGGTTGATCTGGGACCAGTTTCAGCAGGATCAGCTTGCAGAACTGCGCAGGCTTGCCGCCATTGAGAGCAACCTCAAGCAGCAGGAAATAGTGCCGGTTGTCATCAATCCCGACACCTTATTTGCGAAGACTTGGAACGAAACCGCGCTTCCTTCAGCTTTTGCATATGAGTTCCTGCGTGCCGTGCGCCATACCGAACCGTACACCCTCGGCTGGAAGCTGAAATCCGTCATTCGTAATAATGAAGGGATTTATATGGCCTGGCTGCATCAGCAGGGTGCGCAATTTACTGACCGTCCCGGCAACTCCACTCTCGGCTCCAGCCCGGAACTGGCTGAAATCGCCATTCCCTATTCACTCAGAAATCAGCGAGCAAAACAGGAGCTGGGCCACAAATCCGAAGTCACCGCCCGGCTCTATGAGCTGACTCGCGTTCTCGGTGCAAAGCTGCGCCTGAACTGGAAGAACCCCGAAATCAAAAAGCTCGACAAGACAAATCAGCACACCGCTCCATGGATCAAAGGAGGATGGAAACTGTCCGCGCTGCCGTCAATTTCGGTCATTTCCGAACCGCTCTTCTTTGAGCTGGACACCATTCCCGGTCTGGTTCTCACAAAAATCGACCTTACTGAAAACAAATGCACCATGGAGGGACAGATCTATGCGTCTTATTAACCTCGTCCTGATCATGCTCCTGCTGGCAACTGCCGTCTATGCACAGGAATCGGCTGACATGGCTTCTTTTGCCGATCCGCTGGTTTCCGCTCCTGCAAACAGCTCAATGCCAGTTGGAAACGGAACTGCGTTCAACGCAACCGCTGCGGGGCATGACAACGGAACAAACGCGACTATCCCGACTTTCTACGAAGCCACCAACAGCACGAGTAACGGCACAACTACCCAGCCTAATTCTGCCGAGAAACAAACCTCCGCAAGGCCCAAAATCAGCGGCCCAGCCTTTGTTTCCCTTGAAGGCTTAAGTGCGCTTCATTCACAGCTCGATGTCCTCAATGTGCAGGTCAAAATCGCTGAGAAGCAAAAGAAACTGCGCGAGCTGACCATGCCGATAATCCCGGTCCTGCCCCCAGCTTCAGCAGCCCCCAAAACTGCCGTAAAAAAGACAAGCCGTCCGGTCTGGCCCAAAATAGTTTCGATCCAAGGTGTGGACGGACGGCTCTCCGCAACTCTGGTCAGTCGTGACGGAGTGCAGACCGTAAGCGAGGGCGCAAGCGTAGGAATCGGCAGGGTTGATGTCATCACCCCGCAGTCAGTGCTTGTCCGTCATAACGGCAAGAATATTCCCTTGAAATTCGTGGAGTAATCAGCATGACCAACAACGAAATACCGGAGATTCTGCAAGAGCGGGTCATGCTCCTTGAGGGCGTGATCCTGATCTCTGCGGAGCTGGAAGACGACGCACATCTGATGTCCTTCCTCAGCTATGCCGCCCGCAAAGGTTACACGGAAACCAAGCGGGTTGAAGCCAGTGAATTCCAGAAGCTGCGCAAGAAGCACCACACCCGCATCGAGACCGAGAGCGACATTCAGACCCTTGCCGTGGACATCATCGCCGATGCCCATAAGCAGGGCGCGTCCGACATTCACCTGACTGACGAAGGTCCGTATGCCTCCATCAAGTTCCGCAAGCTGGGCATGGTGCAGGATTACAAGCAGCTTAAAGGCGAGCGTGGCCGCAAGATCATTGTGGCCATCTATCAGACCATGTCCAATCAGGTAGATTCGACCTTCATTCCCAGTGAGCGGCAGGACGGCAGGATCGTAAACAATGACTTCCTGCCCTCGGAAGTTCATTCCATCCGCATCCATACCGAGCCGCTGGAATGCGCCATGGCCGACAACGGCACCGGGACCTTCATGGCCCTGCGTCTGCTCTATGACCGCACCACGGCCAAGGGCAATCTGGAGCAGCGGCTCGCCAGTCTCGGCTATTCCGAACAGCACAAGCGCGATTTTCAGACCCTGACCCAGCGGTCCGGGCTTTCGCTGCTTTCCGGTCCCACCGGACACGGCAAAAGTACCGCGCTCAAACACATCATGGAAAGCATGGCCGAGGAGAATCCCGAAAAGAACTACCTCGCCATTGAAGATCCGCCGGAATATCCGCTGGAGCGGGTCAAGCAGGTCCGGGTCAGCACTAACGATCAGGATGAAAATAGAGGCCGGGCTTACCGCAACGCCATTGCCGGGGCCATGCGTTCCGACCCGGATGAAATCATGATCGGTGAGATCCGTTTCCCGCAGGCTGCTTCCGCCGCACTGGATGCTGCCCAGACCGGGCACGGGGTCTGGACTACTGTTCACGCCAACTCGGCCTTTGGAATCATTCAGCGCATGGTTTCCCTGCTATGTGCGGCCAATTACCCTGACCCGCTGGAATATCTCTGCGACCACACCGTGCTTTCCGGCCTGCATCATCAGCGACTGGTCCCGGTTCTCTGCCCCAAGTGCAAGATGCCTATCAAACACGTTTTTGCTCTTGGGCCCGACAATGAACTGCGCCGTAGAAGCCTTCCGCAACCGCTTTTAGAACGGATCATGTCCACCATAACCGACATGGATCAGATTCATATTCGTGGTGAAGGCTGCGCAGAGTGCGCAGGCATGGGCATCATCGGCCAGACTGTTGCCGCTGAGCTGGTCCCCACCGACCACGTAATTCTTAATGCCATCCGCAACGGAAACATGGATGCAGCCTACACCCACTGGCGACATGAGTTAAACGGCAGAACCTTTGTGGACCATGCCCTTGAACTCATCCAGACAGGCATAGTTGATCCCTGCCTTGCTGAACTGCGGCTCGGCGTTCCGCTGGATTACGACCGCAAACACAATGGGTTCACTACCAGCCACATAGAAACATTCCCACAAAGAAGCGAGTTTGCCCATGCAGTTGTTTAAGCACACCAATCTGCTGGCAAAGCTCTTCTTTACCCAGCAGGTACGGATCAGGGTTTACCGCAAACTTGCGGCCATGACCCGCCACGGAATTCTCATGGCTGATGCCGTCAGCTACATTGAAGAACGCTACGCCAAGCAACGCAATCTGCTCAGCCCGGTACTCTCTGAAGTGTCGGCCCGCATCAATTCCGGGGACAGCATTCATGAAGCTCTGCGCGGTTTCATCCCTGCTGAAGAAGCAATGCTCCTTCAAAGCGGCATGGAATCAGGAAAACTTCATGTGTCACTTGAACTTTGTGTAAAGCTTATCAAAGCCAGGCTGAAAATTGTCAACTCCATGTGGAAAGCATTGAGCTACCCGGTAATTCTGGTCCTTGCCCTGATTGCCCTGCTGCTGGTGCTCTCGCGCTACGTAGTTCCCAAACTTGCCGAGCTTTCCGAGCCTTCCCGCTGGGTGGGCAGTGCAAAGACTCTCTATCAAGTGGCCGGATTCGTGGATTCCACCTTCGGAACCATCCTGCTTGCCGGGATAGTGCTGCTTTTCCTCACTTCACTGGCGACCATCAAGATCTGGACCGGCAAGATTCGTGTCCGCTTTGACGGCCTGCCGCCGTGGTCATTCTATCGGCTTATCATCGGCAGTCTCTGGCTCTTCACCCTCTCAACCCTGATGAAATCCGGGATTCAACTCTCACAAGCCATGAACGACATGCTTGAGACTCCCGGTTCCAGCCCGTGGCTCAAGGAACGGCTGAACTCAATCAAGGCCCAGCTTAATCTCGGCAAAGGGATCGGCGAAGCTTTGGACGATTCCGGCTACCGCTTTCCGGCTCAAACCATCATCGAAGATCTGCGCATCTATTCCACACTTCCCGGCTTCGACGCCCGGCTGCACCTCATTGCCGAGGAATGGCTGGCTGAAGGCATGGAGACAATCAAAACGCAGGCCAAAATCATCAACATAACCTGCATCATCGGCATCAGTTCAATGATCACCAGCATCGTACTCGCGGTGACATCACTTCAACAACAACTCGGTCAAAACATGGGATATTAAAGGAAAAAAGACATGACATTACTGGAAACACTCGGCGCATTACTTATCGGCCTCATCGTACTCGGCGGTTCCGGCTACATGATTTCCAAAGGAATCGACAACGACAAAATTGCCAAGGCGGAACAGAACCTTTCCACCTTCCGCCTCGATATCAAGAACCTCTATCAGGGCGAACCAGACTTCAACGGCCTGACCACAGACATTGCCGTGACCAACGAAGCCGTGCCTGACGGTATGATCAAAAGCAGCGGTGAAGTTCGCAACGTCTGGAACGGTGCAGTAACCGTTGCCGCCGGAACTGATCCGACCACCTTCACCATCACCCACAACAGCGTACCCGAATACGCCTGCGTAAAGCTGGCGACCTTTCAGGCCGGATCATGGGTTTCGGTCACAGTCAATGGCGTGGTCATCCAGCAGGCCAGCGGAATGGTTGCTGCCATCACCAATCAGCTCGCCGCCACCAACACAATCGTCTTCACTTCCAACTAACCGGGGCTTTGATCTCTATGAAAATCCTAGCCGCACTGTTC
>NZ_VOIQ01000030.1:0-2500 GCF_010470675.1 Desulfovibrio sp. JC010 | reverse complement strand
TGACAATTGAATACTGATGCCCCCGACCGTCCCTATTAATCATTACGATGGTCCTAGAAACCAACAAAATAGAACCAAACGTCCTATTCTATTATTCCATGCTAATATATTCGAGCAATACGCCTGCTTTGAACACTCTAATTTTTTCAAAGTAAAAGTCCTGGTTCGCCAAGAGCCACAAGGACTCAAGGTTAGCCAGAAGGAAAGGCCCCGTTGGAAATCCAGTACACGAAAAAATCGGACCGGCCAACCGGGCCCAAAGTTCAACTACGAGCTTTTTAACTGCAACAACTTTAATATACGCTATTGGAGCTGGAATTACCGCGGCTGCTGGCACCAGACTTGCCCTCCAATKGWTCCTCGWTAARGKATTTAMAKTGTWCTCATTCCAATTACAAGACCCGAATGGGCCCTGTATCGTTATTTATTGTCACTACCTCCCTGWATYAGGATTGGGTAATTTRCGCGCCTGCTGCCTTCCTTGGATGTGGTAGCCGTYTCTCAGGCTCCCTCTCCGGAATCRAACCCTTMTTCCCCGTTACCCGTTRMARCCATGGTAGGCCACTATCCTACCATCGAAAGTTGATAGGGCAGAAATTTGAATGAACCATCGCCAGCACAAGGCCATGCGATTCGAAAAGTTATTATGAATCATCAAAGAGTCCGAAGACATTGATTTTTTATCTAATAAATACATCTCTTCCAAAGGGTCGAGATTTTAAGCATGTATTAGCYCTAGAATTACCACAGTTATACCATGTAGTAAAGGAACTATCAAATAAACGATAACTGATTTAATGAGCCATTCGCAGTTTCACTGTATAAATTGCTTATACTTRGACATGCATGGCTTAATCTTTGAGACAAGCATATGACTACTGGCAGGATCAACCAGATAACTATCTTAAAAGAAGAAGCAACAAGCAGTAAAAAAGAAAGAAACCGAAATCTCTTTTTTTTTTTCCCACCTATTCCCTCTTGCTAGAAGATACTTATTGAGTTTGGAAACAGCTGAAATTCCAGAAAAATTGCTTTTTCAGGTCTCTCTGCTGCCGGAAATGCTCTCTGTTCAAAAAGCTTTTACACTCTTGACCAGCGCACTCCGTCACCATACCATAGCACTCTTTGAGTTTCCTCTAATCAGGTTCCACCAAACAGATACCCCGGTGTTTCACGGAATGGTACGTTTGATATCGCTGATTTGAGAGGAGGTTACACTTGAAGAATCACAGTCTTGCGACCGGCTATTCAACAAGGYATTCCCCCAAGTTTGAATTCTTTGAAATAGATTGCTATTAGCTAGTAATCCACCAAATCCTTCGCTGCTCACCAATGGAATCGCAAGATGCCCACGATGAGACTGTTCAGGTTAAACGCAAAAGAAACACACTCTGGGAATTTCTTCCCAAATTGTATCTCTCAATACGCATCAACCCATGTCAATTAAACACGCTGTATAGAGACTAGGCAGATCTGACGATCACCTAGCGACTCTCTCCACCGTTTGACGAGGCCATTTACAAAAACATAACGAACGACAAGCCTACTCGAATTCGTTTCCAAACTCTTTTCGAACTTGTCTTCAACTGCTTTCGCATGAAGTACCTCCCAACTWCTTTTCCTCACRCTTGTACTCCATGACTAAACCCCCCCTCCCATTACAAACTMAAATCTTACTTTTATTTTCTTTTGCCCTCTCTGTCGCTCTGCCTTAACTACGTATTTCTCGCCGAGAAAAACTTCAATTTAAGCTATTCTCCAAAAATCTTMGCGTATATTTTTTTTCCAAAGTGACAGGTGCCCCGGGTAACCCAGTTCCTCACTATTTTTTACTGCGGAAGCGGAAGCGGAAAATACGGAAACGCGCGGGAACATACAAAACATACAAAATATACCTTTCTCACACAAGAAATATATGCTACTTGCAAAATATCATACCAAAAAACTTTTCACAACCGAAACCAAAACCAACGGATATCATACATTACACTACCACCATTCAAACTTTACTACTATCCTCCCTTCAGTTTCCCTTTTTCTGCCTTTTTCGGTGACGGAAATACGCTTCAGAGACCCTAAAGGGAAATCCATGCCATAACAGGAAAGTAACATCCCAATGCGGACTATACCACCCCACCACACTCCTACCAATAACGGTAACTATTCTATGTTTTCTTACTCCTATGTCTATTCATCTTTCATCTGACTACCTAATACTATGCAAAAATGTAAAATCATCACACAAAACATAAACAATCAAAATCAGCCATTTCCGCACCTTTTCCTCTGTCCACTTTCAACCGTCCCTCCAAATGTAAAATGGCCTATCGGAATACATTTTCTACATCCTAACTACTATAAAACAACCTTTAGACTTACGTTTGCTACTCTCATGGTCTCAATACTGCCGCCGACATTCTGTCCCACATACTAAATCTCTTCCCGTCATTATCGCCCGCATCCGGTGCCGTAAATGCAAAACAAATACCATCTATGTCTT
>NZ_VOIQ01000029.1 GCF_010470675.1 Desulfovibrio sp. JC010 | reverse complement strand
TATCTTTCGAAGTAAATGGTTCTCAGGAACCAATTCTTCAATCGTAACCAACTCAACAGTGACTTGCTTTTGCTCAGGCTTTTTTAACATGCAAACAATATAAAAAAGTCCTCACCAAAAGGCGAGGACTTTGTCAGCAATCTGAAATTTAAAGCCCGTCTTTGTATTAAAAGACGGGCTTTAAATTTAAGTTCTCAGCTTGAAATAATCTTCCTTGGTACCCCGGAAGGCCACCCTGCCCTCCTCGATCTCAAGAACATGCGAGATGGACGGGATTAATTCTTCATTGTGATGAGTCACGTAAACCATGGCGACTCCGGCCTTGGCCAGCAGTTCCAGCAGTTGATAGATTTCCCTGCGCGATTCCTCATCCACCCCGGCCAGCGGCTCGTCAAGCAGCAGCACATCCGGACCGGCAATCAAAGCCCGGGCAATGAACGCCTTGCGCAATTGTCCGTAAGAAACCTGCTCCATGGGACGCTCTGCCAGATCTTCAATACCGAAGAAACGCAGCCACTCCCATGTTTTCTCACGCATCTCATCGGAAATTTCGTCCAGAATGCCTGCCGAAGAAAAGAAGCCGGAAATAACCATATCAAAAATCGGAATCGGCTTACCAACCGCCTCACCGAAAGACGCCTGCATGGAAGCGGAAACCATGCCCATACGTCCCCGCGCAGAACGGAGATTCTCCGCCTTTTCAGGCAGACGCTCCATATCTTCTTCAGCAGCATAGGCTGCGGCATCTCCATACAAAAGACGGAGCAGGGTTGATTTTCCGGCTCCGTTACGCCCCAGCACGGCCCAGTTTTCACCGCCTGTCATCTGCCAATCTATGTTGTGCAGCACGGTTTTACCGAGAAAAACAACGCTGGAATCGGCAAGTTTGAACAAACTGCGCCCCGGCTCAATGCTGTTTACCTCGGGCGGAGTACGCTTGAAATCCTGATTCCCGGCACAGGAAACTTCACGTCCCTGACTGTCCCGGCACTGATCGATTTTACCCTCACGGATGTAGAGAGTCTTGTTGATGCAGGAAGGCAATTCTTCCTTACGGTGGGCGGAGCAGACGATGGTGGTGCCGTTGGCTGCGGCAATATCAATAGCCCGGACCAGCTGCTCGCGGGATTGCTGGTCAACCCCTTCAAGAAATTCGTCGAGGATGAGGATTTCCGGTTCGGCCATAAGCGCACGGGCGATGAGAATCTTACGCCCTTCACCGCGGGACATCTTGACCATGCTGCGCTTGGCAAGATCGAGCATGCCCAGAGACTCCATGAAGTCGCGAACCCTTACATACTCTTCATCGTCGGCCAGACGGTACAGAAACGGGGTGTTATCCTTTCCGGCAAGTACCACTTCTTCCCCGGTAACGTCCCAGGCCAGCTTTTCAAAAATATCCTGATGCTCCGGGGAAATCATGCGGTACCGTTCCAGCGGCTCCAGCGGACTGCTGGTAATCTCGCCTTCAACACTGAATTCGCGGGTGGTGTCATCATCGGGCCAGACCTCCCCGGCCAGAATCATCATCAAAGTAGTCTTGCCCGCGCCGTTGGGTCCCAGAACAGCCCAATGCTCACCTTCACAAATGTCCCAGTCTATCCCCTCAAGGACAGGCCCCCGGTCCAGTGTAAGAGAAAGATCCTTCATGGAAACCAATTTAGCTCTCATGGAAACCCCGCTTTGAATTATGCTTAAACTTCTAAAATATAAATCAATATTTATGATCAGGGCTAAACTTCTACTACTTAAAGATATCAAGTGCAAGTCACTAGGATCACAAAAGGCACAAGCTTAGGGCACTGTGGTTGATATATTTCCTGTTTGTTTTTATATGTAAATAAAATCATTACTCAATCAGGCAGGGAATCCATGATTAAACCTTCCGGCCGATACATATTTCTTTTCTGCGCAGTCTTTCTTGGGGGCTGCTTCGGGCTGTTATGCCCGGAAATTCTAAACGCTGCAGACATCAAAATTCCCGAATATATCGGAAGGACCAATAATCCCTATATTTTGCCGGACGGCAGTGGTCCCGGCTTTTTCCAATGCACAGCCATCGGGCTTGTAACCGGAATGCTCAGTGCTGTTATCGGTGCTGGCGGAGGGTTGCTGGTGGTTCCGGCACTGATGACCGCCGGGGTCAGCGGTATTTATGCCGTTGGGTCAGAATTGTTCCGGCTGTTCATTTTCAGCACCATCCAGTCCATCCGCATGGGCATAAACAGACGCATCAAATACGCCCTCGCCCTGATCATGACCCTAGGCACCGTGCTGGGCGGGCTGGCCGGATACGCACTCAGTAAAACAATTTTCATCGCCGATCCGGCAGGTAACGACGTTTTCATTTCCTCCATGATCGCCCTATGGCTGATCATCTATGCCTTTATCATCATTCCCGACTTCCGGGAGGACGCCCGCAAATACGCCCTTGAACTGCTGCGAAAGGAAAAAGAAGAGAACAACCCCGAAGAAGCAATAAACACCCAGCCGGAACCTCCTGCTGAACAAAAAGAAGCCCAGAAAGAAAACGAAAAGAAAACCGAAAACGGAGCTGAAGCCAAGGCGGACGGAAAAGCGGAAGAAAAGAAAAAAGAACCGGAGCCGGAACCCGAACCGGAACCGCAATTCGAAGATGAACTGTATCCGGATGAAGAACCATGGGAAATTGCCCGCAGCCTGCGCAGCATGAAATTTCCCCCGTACATTAAATTCCCGCACACCTTTAAAGAGGAAGAGGATGAACTGGAACCCGCTGAAATGAAACGGGACGGCGAAGAACCTGATCTTGATTCAGAGGAGGAAGAAGGCAAACTGGAGCGAATCCCTGTATTGCCGATCTTTTTCATGACCATGATCGGAGGATTCTTCATGGCCCTGACCGGGTCCGGCGGAGTAATCCTGACCTTCACCCTCATGACCAAGGGATTCGGCTGCGTGGCCGCGCTGGTGGCCGGGACAGACCTTGCAAGACTGGCCCTCGCCACCGGAGGCCTGACCATGGGAACATACGGACTGAACGGATTCATCAATATCTACTGCATCACCGGGCTGGTTTTCGGAACTATCACCGGACTGCATCTGGGCAGCAAGGGGCTGAAACACATCCTGCCCTACCGGGCCAAGGGACTGGTTGCCCTGCTGGTAGTCTCGGTAATAATCAACCGTATACTGGCTCTGCCCGCCCTGCTGCGCAAAGCAGGCGCAAACATCGATCCGGGACTGGTTTCCACCTTTGATTCAAGCGGCACTTACATCCTGCTCATAGGGGCCGGCATTTTCGGGGGCTGGATATTTTTCGCCTTCTTAAGCGGTATACACAAATCCCTGCAACCCGTGGATGAAAAAGGAGCGGACAAATGACCTACTCCTTCAAAACACTGATCATCGCAGCCATGCTTTTTGTCTCCAGCATACTTATTATCGGAGCCATGCACCTGCCTTTATTCAGCGGAGCAGACGGCTTTGAAAGCATGGAAAGCAGCTTCAATTCCCTGCGTAAGGGGATTAAACCGCCGTTCCAAAAAATCGAGAATGAGAACACCGAATATCTGGGCAAAAACATCAGGATAACGCTTGTCTTCCGGGACAATGATGAAGCACGCATCGCCACCATGATGTTCCTGCGCAACAAACTGACCGTGACTCCCAAGGGGCGCAAGGTCAATATTCAGGGTGACCTCGGTTATACCCTGAAATTTTTCATGAATGACATCCATCTGCTTTACATGAACAATTTCGACAAGCTGGAACGCAGGTATTCCATGCCCGCCACCCAATCCATGTATTACCTGAACCGCATACTGCAAAAAATGGCTAAAACCATGGGTGCGCAAAAAAAGTATCCGCAGGAAAAACTGATCAAAAAAATACGCGAAAAACTGCTCATTCCGGCCTACAATCTACGCCAGGCCCTGCCGGTCAGCGAGACTTCCGGTTTCTTTTATTTATCCATGGGGACACTGGGCATACTGCTGTTCGCCATTCTCTGGGATATTTCAAACTTCCTGTTTTTCGGCACACTGGCTTCGGATGATTTCATGAAAACCATACGCGTCAAGATGGGCCGCGAAATGTCTGACGAACAAAAGAAACGACTGGCCTTAAAAAAGAAAAAAATTGCCAAAGCAAAGGCCATGAAAAAGAAGAAAGCCGAACAGGGCGAAAAAGTAAAAAGCACCAGAACCAACAAGGAAGCACTGAAGAAGAAAACCAAGCCGAAAGCAAAACCGGATGATTCCGCTGCCGCCCCTAAAAAGGCTGTCCAAAAGAAAGCTGTAAAGAAAACAACTGACGGCACAAAAACAGCCCGTCCGGTTGAAAAACAGCCCGCAGCAAAGAAGAAACGTCCACTGAAAAAGGACGCTGAGGGCAAGCCGTTGAAAAAAACAGCTCCCGCTAAAAAGACAAAAGAGCCTACTTCACAAAACCCAGGCAAAAAAGTAACTAGTCAGCAGGGGAGCAAAAAAGCCGCGTCAAAGCCCAAAGCAAAACCGGACGGAGACGGAAAAACAACAAAGAAGCCAACTGCCGAAGCTGCGAAAAAGAAGCCGGTAAAAGCACCGAAGGCCGCCCAAAAAGAGATAAAACCAGATGAGCAATAACAGCCCCAAAGCACCTGTCGCCTTCTTCCGTATCCTCGAATACGAATCCACATTTATGGATACGGCAGTGGCTATGACCCTTGAGGAGTGCGGCCTGAAAATCCCTCTCGGCACAAAGGTGCTGGTCAAGCCCAATCTGGTGTCTTCCAAAAATCCGTTGGCCTGCACCCACCCCAACGTAACCCTCTCCCTGTGCCGTTATCTTAAGGATTGCGGGGCACAGATCACGGTTGCGGATTCGCCGGGCTACGGCAGCGCGACACAGGTTTCCAAAGCCATAGGCATGACTTCCGGTCTACACGAATTGGGATTGAAGCCTAAAAGTCTGGGCCGTCCGACACCGCTCAAACTTTCTTTCGGCGAAACCATCGGCATCTCCCGCGACGCCCTTGAATCGGACATGATTATCAACGTGCCCAAGCTGAAGGCCCACGGACAGTTCGTGGTTACCGGGGCGGTGAAGAATCTGTTCGGCACGGTGGTCGGTTTCCGCAAGGCTTATGCCCATACCCGATTCGGTGAAACGCCCGGACTGATGGAAAAAATGATCATTGAAGTGGTTAAATCCATGCCGCTGTCCTTCAACCTCATGGACGCCATCTACCCCATGCACGAAAGCGGTCCCATTCACGGCAAACCGTACAGCATGAACCTGCTGGCCGGGTCGCCCAACCCGTACGCCCTTGATACGGCCATATACATGCTGCTGGGATTAAGCCCAAAAAAGATCCTGCTCTGGCGGGAAAGCGCGAACCAGAAAATTTTCGGCTACCACCCGGACCATATTGAATACGTTATCGAACCTCCGGACGACTTTGACACCAAGGATTTCAAAATCCCGGAAAAGCTCAGCCCCATGGAATTCGAACCGGTCCGCTTTGTGAAAGGCCGTTTGAAAAGTTTTTTAAGCAGATTTGGATAAGACAATTTGATGCGCTTCGCGCTTTTAACGAAAAGAGTTTGCCTCCGGCGGCTTAAACCCTTTTGCAAAAGGGTTTAAGAATCCCAAAACCTTTTAATAGGGCTTCGCCGCTTCGCATGACAAAGACATATTAGCAAAGAGATTTCCCACTGATGACCACAAAAAAGATTTCCCGCCGACTGCTTACTGTAACCGGACAGGTGCAGGGGGTCGGCTTCAGGCCCTTTGTTTACAAGACCGCCCTCAAACACAATCTTTCCGGTACGGTGTTGAACAGCCCGGAGGGGGTGCTCATTGAATTGCAAGGCAGCGAAGACGAACTGAACGGATTCGACCAGAGTTTTAAGGACGACCTGCCGCGACTGGCCCGCATTGTTTCGCTGGAAAAGGATGAATTGGAGATTGTCGAGGGTGAGGAAAAATTCTGCATTCTGGCCTCCACTGCCGGGGAAGGACATTGCGTATTGATCAGCCCGGATGTGGCGACCTGCCCGGATTGTTTTGCGGACATGAATGATCCCCGGAACCGCCGTTACGAATACCCCTTCACCAACTGCACCAACTGCGGCCCGCGCTACACCATCACCAAATCCATCCCCTATGACCGTCCGGTAACTTCCATGGCCTGCTTTGAGCTGTGTGACGACTGCCGCACGGAATATGAAGACCCGCTGGACCGCCGTTTCCATGCCCAGCCCAATGCCTGCGCCGACTGCGGTCCAAAGGTCTGGCTGACTGACAACAAAGGCAATGAGCTTGCCGGACCGGAAACAGCACTACGCGAGCTGGCAAAACTGCTGGCCGAAGGAAAAGTCGCCGGAGTGAAAGGACTGGGCGGATTTCATCTGGTCTGCGATGCATCCAACCCGGATGCAGTACGCACCCTGCGCCAACGCAAGAACCGCCCGGACAAACCGCTGGCGGTCATGGTCCGTGACGTGGACGAAGCCCGCAAACTTGCCGAGCTCACCAAAAACGATATTGAGCTGTTGGAAGGTTTGCAGCGGCCCATCGTGCTTGCTCCTAAAGGAAAAGCCTATTCACTTGCCCCGGAGATTGCGCCGGATACGGATTTCATCGGCTTGATGGTGCCCTACACCCCGCTGCATCAGGTTCTGCTTAAATATTTCTCCGCGCTGGGTGATTCCGGCAAGCCGTCCGCACTGGTTATGACTTCCGGCAACATGAGTTCCGCCCCCATCTGCATCGGCAATCGTGAAGCCCTGAAACGGCTGCCGGAGATCGTGGATATCTTTCTTTTCCACAACCGGGATATCCTCATCCGGGTGGATGATTCCGTGGCCCGCTCTGTGCCGGAATTTGCGGATACAGAAGAAAAAGAATCGCGCACGGTCTTCATGCGCCGGGCCAGAGGATTTACCCCCTCTCCGGTATTCCTTGCGCAGGACGGCCCCTGCGTGCTGGGAACCGGACCGGAGTTGAAAAACACCCTCTGCCTGACCAAGGGAGATCAGGCTTTCACCAGCCAGCACATCGGCGACATGCAGAACCTTGAAACCGCGAATTTCTGGAAAGAAATCCGCTTACACCTGCAGTCCATCCTCAAGGTCACACCGGAACTCATCGTCCATGACCTGCACCCGGACTACCTGACCACCGGATTTGCCGAAGAAATTTCAAAGGCTGAAGGAATCAAAACCGCCACCTTGCAGCACCACTACGCCCATATCCACGCCGTGCTTGCCGAAAACAAGCACCAAGGCCCGGCACTGGGTCTGGCCCTCGACGGAACCGGGCTGGGCGAAGACCGTACCATCTGGGGTGGCGAATGTCTCATGGTGGATAACGAAAAGCTGGGACACAAACGACTGGCAAGGTTCACTCATTTACGCTTGCCCGGCGGTGAGGCCGCAGTGCGCGAACCGTGGCGCATCGCCTACGCAGCAGCAAAGGAGTTCGGCCTTGACACTGATTTAATTCCCGTGCCGGAACAATTCCAGTCCGGCCTGAATATGTTCGATCAGGTCCTTGATAAAAACATCAACTGCCCGCTGACCAGCAGCTGCGGACGACTCTTTGACGCAGTCTCAGCCATGCTCGGTCTCTGCTCCGCCATTTCATACGAAGGACAGGCGGCAATCATTCTCGAAAAGATTCAGGATATGGATGATCCCGAAGCATACGATTGCCCCCTCGATCAATCCGCAGATACATACGAAATCCGCACCGGAGAACTTTTCAGACAGGCCTTCGAAGATTTCCAAAGCGGAATATCCCCGGCAAAAATCAGCCGCCGTTTCCATGGCGGTCTGATCATCGGCCTTGCCGATTGCGCTAAGGCTATTGCCGACCAGACCGGAATCAAAACCGTGGGCCTAAGCGGCGGGGTCATGCAAAACCTGACCATCGCCGTAGAACTACCCGAAGAACTTAAGAAGCGCGGCCTGAAACCGCTCGTCCATCGCCACCTGCCGCCCAATGACGGCTGCATTTCTCTGGGACAGGCTGTTTATGGACAACTGCTTCTTAATAGTCTGTAATCATTGAAACTATTGCTTTTGAATAATATTTACTATTGTCTTTCAATTATTGGAACACAATAGTTTTGACTATTGCCTTACAATAATTTAAAAACAATAGTTATGAACAACCCATTCCATACCGATATTCTGGAACCGGACCAGCCTTTCTGTAACCGCGTGGACGAACTGCGCGAATTGACCAGTCATGGCCGCAACGGCATGAACGTAGTAATCTTCGCCCCACGGCGTTACGGCAAAACCTCTCTGGTCAAACGGGTACAACACCGTCTGGCTCAGGAAAATATCTGCGTGATCTATGCCCAGTTCATGCGTCTTGTTTCAGTGGAAGACCTTGTTCATAGGCTGGCGAAGGCCATCATCAGCGGGTTACATGAATACGAGTCCATCTTGGACAAGGGCAAGAGGTGGCTGAGCCACTTCCCATCAATCCAGACAACATTCACCATTGATCCGGCAACAGGAATGCCTTCACTGGATGTGCAAATGACCAAGCGGCAGCTTGATCCCATGGTCGCACTGGAAACAATTCTGGAAGAAGTGGGCAAATTTCTTGAAAAGGAAAATTTTCAGGTCTGCATCGCACTGGATGAATTTCAGGATATCGTGGACATCAAGGAGCCACGCGTAGAAGCCCTGCTCCGTGAGCACATCCAGCGTCACAAAGCTTCCTACATTTTCCTTGGCAGTCGCCGCCGGGTACTGCTCGATATTTTCAACAACCGGGGCAGGCCGTTCTACCAAAGCGCGATCATGATGGAGCTTGCCACTCTGCCGGAGGATGAATGCGTAGATTTTATAGTTAACCAGTTCGCACAAGCCGGAAAAAAATGCCCTGCCGATGTAGCCCGCGCCATAGCTGAAAAAGTAGAGCAATATCCCTACTACCTGCAGGCACTGGCCTACCGCGCTTTTGAACTCTGCGAAAAGGAATGTACTCTGGAAAACGTAACCAAAGCTTACGAAATCCTGCTTGAAAATGAACGCTACGGCTATCAGGGAATCATTCAGGGCATCAGCACCGGTCAGCTAAAGCTTCTCCGGGCCATCGCCGCTGAAGAGCAGGCCGCGCTGACCTCAAACAATTTCTTGCAAACCCACGGCCTGACCCTTGGCGGAGTGCAATCAGCCCGCAAATTTTTAAGTGAACAGGACTTGATTGAACAAACCGCAGACAAGCACTGGCGCATTGTTGATCCGGTGTTTCGGGCTTGGTTGCAGAGGGCATTTTAACAAACAAAAAACCGCAATATCTCGATAGATACCACGGTCAAATCAACGAACGCCTACACGCGCTACTTGCGAAGCATAATAAAAAGTTTTGAAGGGATGGGGTCTGGGGAAGGGAAACTTTTCCCAAAAGTTTCCCTTCCCCAGCCGCCGGAGCAACGGTGGCAAAAGTCAAGCTACGCAGGCTGCTCAGACCAATATTGGTCGTTAGCAATTAGGGCATTCAAAATGCCAAGTAACTTTCTCATTGATGCGACCATCGCAACTTTATGAGCTTTGCC
>NZ_VOIQ01000028.1 GCF_010470675.1 Desulfovibrio sp. JC010 | reverse complement strand
TTTATCTTTCGAAGTAAATGGTTCTCAGGAACCAATTCTTCAATCGTAACCAACTCAACAGTGACTTGCTTTTGCTCAGGCTTTTTTAACATGCAAACAATATAAAAAAGTCCTCACCAAAAGGCGAGGACTTTGTCAGCAATCTGAAGTCCCCGTAAAGTTAAACTTTGCGGGGACTTTTTGTTTAGTTTTTTAAGTCCTGATCATTTTTTCAGGCAGGTAGAAGACGATTTCCGGGAACATGGTCACCAGAATCACCATCAGCACCATGATGACGAAGAAGGGAAATGTCGCCTTGAGAATGTCTTTTACGTCGTCTCCGGTAATGTACTGGATGACGAATATGGAGAATCCAACGGGCGGTGTCACCTGCGAAAGCTCGACCATGAAGACCACGAAGATACCGAACCAGAGCGGGTCGAACCCGGCGGCGGTGACGATGGGCAGCACGATGGGCAGGGTCATGACCACGATGGAAATACCGTCGAGGATCATGCCCAGCATGACGTACATGATGCCGAGCACGAAGATGAGCATGTACGGCGACAGGTTCAAGGTGCCGATGTATTTACTGAGAGCCGTGGCAATTCCGAGGAAACCGACAACCTGGGAAAGAAAGGCCGCGCCGCAGATAATGAAGCAGATCATGCCGCTGGTTTTTACAGCGGAAAGCAGTGCTTCCTTGAAATTGGACAGGGTCAGGTTCTTGAACCAGAAAGCAATGCCGAGCGCGCCGAGCACACCGATGACCGCCGCTTCTGTGGGGGTGGTCAGTCCGGCATAGATGCCGCCGAGTACTACGGTGATGAGCAGGAAGACCGGGAAAAGGTCTTTCAGGGATTCAATGCGCTGGGCAGCGGTGAAGGTTTCCTTGTCCTGCGGAACAAGAGTGGGGTCCATCATGCAGCGTACAATGATGTAGATGGAATAGACTCCCGCGAGGGTCAGACCCGGAATTACCCCGGCAATGAAAAGCTGTCCGATGGAAGTATCGGAGAGGATGCCGTAGATAATCATGATCAGGCTGGGCGGGATCAAAAAGCCCAGTGTGCCGGACCCGGCAAGGGAACCGATGGCGAGGCTTTTATGGTAGCCGCGTTCGGAAAGTTCGTTAAAGGTGATCTTGCCCACGGTGGCGGTGGTGGCCGCACTTGAGCCGGAAACAGCTGCGAAAAGTGAACAGGCCACTACGTTGATGTGGTAGAGGCGGCCCGGAATGTTGGACAGCCACGGTACCAGACCGTTGAGCAGCCGGGTGGAAATGGATGTGCGGTACAGGATTTCACCCATAAGAATGAACAGCGGCAGGGCCGAAAGAGGCCACGAGTTCATGGTGTTCCACAGGGAATTTGCCATGAGGTCGCCGATTTTATCCCACACGGAAATGGTCGGCGGCAGGTTCATCTTGCAGAAAAGCATGCCGCAGATTGCTGCTGCGTAGAGTGAAAATCCGATCCATAGGCCGGAAAGCAGAAATAGAACCATGGCCCCCACAAGGGCGACGGCCAGCATCAAGGGATCACTTATCATTAATAGCTCTCCTGGCAATAAAAGCGATGATCTGGAGCAGAAGCAGGCCCAGCCCCACGGGAATAGCAAGCTGCGGAATCCAGAGCGGTGTTTCGGCAATGGTGTCCGCAGTCATTTCAAGATCCCATGTTTCGTAGACCATGGATATCGTATACTTGAGCGCAAAAGCAGTGATTGCCGCTCCGATAATCCCGGAAACGATGTCGGCAATCCGTTTGCCGTTCTCGGAAAAATGTGAGGTAAGCAGGTTGATCCTGATCAGCCCATCTTCCTTCATGGTGTAGGCAAGCCCGGTCAGAATCAGGAAAACGAGGGCATAGCCGCCGTATTCACTGGAAACAAGGGTGGATGTATTCAGCACCGCACGCAGGAAGATTTCAATGACCACAAGGGCCACAATGAAGAGCATCCCGGCTGCTGAAAGAAAGGCCCCTCCAATGGAGAGGCCCTCGATTAATCTGATAATTGCACGCATGGAATTCTACTTTTCGTAAGCTTTGATGACGGATTTGAAGCCTTTTTTGGCATTTTTCATGGTGTTTTCAAGCATGAGCTTGGATTCTTTGTGCAGCATTTCGTTAATCTCCTTGGAAGGTTCGGAGATTACGATGCCCTTTTCCGCGATGATTTTGAGAGCTTCCGCGTTGCTTTTTGCAGACTGTTCCCACTGGTAGGCTTCAACTTCAGCTGCTGCTTTGAGCATGGCTTCCTGCTGTTTGGGGTTCATGGCATCCCAGTAATCTTTGTTGATTACCATCATGTTCAGGGGGAAGGCATAGTTAATGTTGTTGAAATATTTGAGGGTCTCCCAGAACTTGCCGTCCTTGCCGGATACAGCGGAGGTCAGCACAGAGTTTGCGAGTCCTGTCTGCAGTGCGGAATAGAGTTCTCCCCAGGGCAGGGACATGGGGCTGGCACCGGTGGCGCGGAGCAGTTCTGCTCCGTTTTTGTCGTAGGTACGGGTCTTGAGACCTTTGAAATCCGCAACGGTTTTGAGGGGCTTTTTGGTGAAAAGTCCGCTGGGAGGCCAAGGAGCAGCGTAGAGCATTTTCTGGTTCCACTTTTTGCAGGCTTTTTCATAGTAGGGCTTGGCTGCTGCGTAGAGTTTTTTTGCTTCAGCGTAGTCTTTTGCCAGCAGGGGCATGGAGCTTATGCCGAAAACCTGATCGGAACCGGAAACAACGCCCATGAGGATATCGGACATGGGCAGAGTGCCGTCTTTAACTGTTTTGAGAAGCTCAGGGCCTTTGAAGCCGAGGCTGCCGCCGGGGTGGACGGTGATTTGAACTGAACCGGAGGTGTATTCAGCTACCTTGTCGGCAAAGAGTTTGGCACCCTGAGAATGAAAGTTGGTGGCACCGTAAATGGCGTTACAGTCCATCTTGAGTTCTGCAGCCTGTGCGGAAACGGCAAAGGCCAGAACCATGAGCAGGGGGGTGATGATCCGTTTTAACATGAGAATCCTCCGTGTTGAGTTTTGCTGTTTTTGTTATTTGAGAAATATTGTTTTAAAAAGTATCCGTTATTTGGTTTTTAATGTTTGCTAAAAATTAAAAAACTCGAAAAAAGGTGAACAGTTTTACGAGTATTTTAAAAATACATTGTTCGTTTTTTTGGTGGATTGAGCGAAGTAAGAGTGTTTATACACAGAATTTTGCAAAAATAAAATCTTTTAATCGTAGACAAAATTGGGTAAAGTTTGCTCGAATTGAATAATAGACACTAAGTAAAATGACAAATCACAGTTTTTGTAAAAGAGATTTAAGACTACCCAGCGGAGGATATATAGTGCTGATAATCGGAGTTGATACCGGAGGAACATTTACGGATTTTATTTACAAGGATGGAGATAAATGGGGCGTACACAAACGTCTCTCCACCCCTCATGACCCTTCCGAGGCAGTGATTAACGGGATTAAGCATATTGCCGGGGACCGGGCAGTGCAGGTCGTGCACGGTTCCACTGTCGCCACCAACGCCATTCTTGAGCGTAAAGGTGTGAAGACTGCCCTGATCACTAATGAGGGTTTTGAAGATGTTATCCAGATCGGAAGGCAGAACCGTTCCGATCTCTATGATTTATCTTTTTGTAAAAAGCCGCATATCGTTCCGCCGGAACTTCGCTTCGGAATCAGTGGAAGAATCGATCATGAAGGGAACGAAATTGAACCGTTTTCTGAGGAAAAAGTGCAGAATATTTTGCAGAGAATCAAAGATTCCGGTGTCGAATCAGTCGCACTTTGTCTCCTTTTTTCCTATTTAAATCCTGAGCATGAGAACAGAATGCGCGAACTTCTGGAGCAGATTGATGTCCCGGTTTCCGTTTCCCACGAAATTCTGGCCGAGTTCCGCGAGTTTGAACGTACTTCCACCACCGTCATCAATGCTTATGTTTCCCCCAAGATGACCAAGTATCTGACCAAGTTGCAGCAAACACTTGGTGAAGATCCTCTGCGGATCATGCAGAGTAACGGTGGTTCCATCTCCGCTGAAACCGCCATGAACGAGTCGGTGCGGACCATTCTTTCCGGTCCTGCCGGGGGTGCTGTGGGCGCACACGCCATCGGACAGATGGCCGGGTGCGATCGCCTGATCACCTTCGACATGGGCGGAACTTCCTCCGATGTTGCCTTAATTAATGAAGAGCTGCCTCTGACCCTTGAGTCCGCAATTGAGGATTATCCGGTCAAGGTGCCCATGATCGACATCCACACTGTCGGTGCGGGTGGTGGTTCCATTGCCCGTCTTGATGCCGGTGGGTCGCTGACCGTAGGTCCTGAAAGTGCGGGGGCCGATCCGGGACCGATCTGTTACGGCAAGGGTTCCGAGATTACTGTGACCGACGCCAACCTTTACCTTGGACGCCTTATTCCAGAACATTTCCTCGGCGGTGAGATGTCCCTTAAGACCGAAAAGCTGAATCAGGCCATGGAAGAAATGGCAGAAAAAGCGGGCCTCACTCCGGTGGAACTGGCTGAAGGTATCCTCGATATCGCCAACACCAACATGGAGCGGGCCATCCGCGTAATTTCCGTGGAGCGTGGTTTCGATCCCCGCGAATTTACCATGTTTTCCTTCGGCGGTGCGGGCGGCATGCATTGCGCCTTCCTTGCCAAACTGCTTTCCATTCCCAAGCTGTTCATTCCCAACAATCCGGGCATTCTTTCCGCAGTAGGCATGGTCATGGCTGATGTCATCAAAGACTACTCCCTGACCGTCATGCGCGATCAGCACAATACCAATGACGTGGATCTCGAAGAGCTTTTTGCCCCGCTGGAAGCTCAGGGCCGCGCCGATCTGGCTGAAGAGGGTTTTGCCTCTGATGATATCATTGTGGAACGTTTTCTGGACATGCGCTATCAGGGTCAATCCTTTGAAATCATCGTGCCTTTCAGCGGTGACTGGATTGAGGAATTCTCCCGCCTGCATAAGCAGAACTACGGCTACCGCAACGATGACAAGACCGTTGAAATCGTCAATATCCGTCTGCGGACCAAGGGCATGCCCACCAAGCCGGAATTCCCGGAAGCAGGCGCGCTGGTTGCTGAAATGGACCCCGAAGCACTGCTCGGAACCACCGAGACCGTCTTTGATTCCAGCAAGATGGAAACCCGCATTCTCAACCGCGAGAAGCTGCGCCCCGGCAACAAGGTGGACGGCCCGGCGATCATCATTGAGTACAGTTCCACACTGGTTATCCCGCCCTTTGCCAAGGGTGAGGTCGATCCTTACGGCAACCTTATTTTCGACATCGAGTAGTCAGGAGGTTTATATATAATGAATGTGAATCCGATCCTCCTTGAGGTTTTCAAGAACAGGTTTGCGGCCATCTCCGAGGAAATGGGCGTAACCCTGACCCGGACCGCGTTTTCCCCCAATATTAAAGAACGGCGCGACCTTTCCTGTGCGGTGTTCGACCACAAAGGCGACATGGTGGCGCAGGCCGCGCATATTCCGGTGCATCTCGGTTCCATGCCCCTGTCCGTGAAATCCGCCATTGAAAACAGCGATTTCAAGGAAGGCGACATGGTTATGCTTAACGATCCTTTCAAGGGCGGAACCCATCTGCCGGATATCACCCTTGTGGCTCCGGTCTTTTGTGACGGTTCCAGCGAACCCGCCTTTTACGTAGCCAACCGTGCCCATCATTCTGATGTGGGCGGCATGGCTTCCGGCTCCATGCCTCTTTCCACTTCCCTGTATCAGGAAGGGATCATCATTCCCCCGGTGAAAATCGTGGAAAACGGCGAAATTGTATCCGGAGTCATGACCCTGCTGCTCAACAACGTGCGCACTCCGGTGGAACGCGAGGGCGATTTCGCTGCCCAGATCATGGCCAACCTGACCGGGGTGACCCGCCTTAAGGAACTCATCGGCAAGTACGGCCTTGAGAAGGTTGATTTCTACGCCGCCAGCCTGAACGACTACGCCGAATCCATCACCCGCAACACCATCAAGTCCATCCCGGACGGCACCTATAACTTCACCGACTACATGGACGGTGACGGCGTGGATTGCGAAAATGTACCTATCTCCGTGGTCATGGAAGTTAAAGGCGACAGTGCCAAGCTCGATTTTACCGCGTCCGGCGATCAGGTCAGCGGCAGTGTCAACGCGGTGCGTTCCATCACTCTTTCCGCTGTGCTGTACGTGTTCCGCTCGCTTATCGAAGGTGATGTACCCACCAACGCAGGCATCCTGCGCCCCATCGAAGTGTTGACCCGCAAAGGTTCCATCCTTGATGCCAATTTCCCCGCAGCAGTTGCGGGGGGTAACGTGGAAACTTCCCAGCGCGTGGTGGACGTAGTCCTTGGCGCACTTGCCGAAGCCATACCGCAGCGCATTCCGGCGGCAAGTCAGGGCACTATGAACAACATGACCATCGGCGGCATGGATGAGCGCACAGGCAAGCCTTTTGCCTACTACGAAACTCTCGCCGGAGGCATGGGCGCATCCGCCACCTGTCGTGGTGAGCACGCCACCCATTCGCACATGACCAACACCCTGAATACCCCGGTGGAAGCCCTCGAATACAGCTATCCTTTCCGGGTCAAGACCTACTGTATCCGCAAGAATACAGGCGGAGCAGGCAGGATTCCCGGCGGTGACGGTCTCGTGCGTGAGATTGAGCTGCTTTCAGCCTGCGAAATCACCGTGCTTTCCGAGCGTCGGGTCAATGCGCCATACGGCTTACAGGGCGGAAGTCCCGGAACACCCGGCAAGAATATTCTGATCCGCGATGGTGAAGAGATTGTGCAGCCCGGTAAGTTTCATACGCCTTTGAAGAAGGGTGATGTGGTACGCATGGAAACTCCCGGTGGCGGGGGGTGGGGTAAGTAAATATCCTATTTAAAGATCATGGGCGAGGACATCTAGTTCTCGCCTTTTTTGTAAAGATATTATATAGATTGCTGAGTTAAATTTATGGTGTAGTTAATGAATCTAGATTGATTAAGATCTGATTTTTTTGAGACAATAGTATGTTTATTTTTTTTAAGAGAGTTTTTAGTAAGATTGATCTGTTTGATTTGTTTTTTTATCCTTACATGATAGCTATATCCTTGGGTGCTATTCTGCTTGTAGTTGAAGGAGAACATGGGTTTATTAAAGAAGAAATGAAGAAAAATATTGTTATAGCAGTTAATAATGGTGCTGATTTAGATACTGTGAAGCATATTTTTTTAAATAAAAGAGTTATTTCAACTACAGGTGTTTTGGGTGGTAGTAAAAAAAGTGAATTGTATGAGATGGGTGAGCCTTTGTCTAATGTTTTGAATGATATTAAATCTGACTTATTCATGAGGAGTGTCAATTCAACCGAACTTGCTTTGATTGATAATGTAATTAAAGAGTATGGTGTTCGAAATCCGTTCGATAAGCTCGAAGTTGGACAAAAGAATTATTTTGAGAACATCCAACAGAAATTAGGTGACGAATATGGAGTGATACAGTCTGATGTTAATAATATTGCCGATCAGCTTCAGCATCAGAATAGATTAGTTATGGAGTACCTTGCTGATTCAACAAAGAGTTTTTATATATCGATAATTGCCTTGATTTTTTCTGTTGTCGTAGGTGTCGTTCAGCTTTGGCACGGAAAAAGAAAACGTGGCGACTCAAATGCTGAAGGATCGTAGGATTGTTTAGGTAAAAATAGGGCTACGGTACGTTTCGTAGAAAAGGAGTTTTGTATGGGTACATTTTTTGAACAAAACGAGCAGACCTCACGTATAAAAGAAAGTCTTGGTCAAGCTGATGCAGGAGAATTTGCGTCCAGCGAACAAGTTGAAGAAGCATTTGAAAAATGGGGCTTGGACATAAAAGACACCTCCGTAGAAATCCTGAACATCTTCCACGAAGCCCAGCAGCAAAAATAAATTTCATCCTTCCTTAAAAACCTCAAAGCGGGCCGACATTTCTGGCAAATGTCGGCCCGCTTTTTGGGTGATTGTTCCAGCAGGGAACAAACGTTTGGAGTTCAAACAATCTAAAATATCTTAAGCTCACCCGGCTTTTTCAAGCGAAGCTGCGAAGCATAATGAAAAAGTTTGGGATTCTAAAACCCTTTTCAAAGGGTTTTAGGCCCCCGGCAGGGTCGCCGAAGGCAAAATCTTTTCATTAAAAAGCGCGATAGCGCATCAAAACTGAATCTAATCAAGACCTACTTCAGGTGCTACTCGAGTCACGGCTTCGATAGAAATAGCAAAAAAGTCACCCAGTTCGAGACCTATTTTGTCGCATTCCTTGATGATCTCACGATCCACGCTGGCGGCGAAGGCCTTGGCTTTCATTTTTTTCTTGAGACTCTTGGGCTTCATACCGTTCATTCTTTCAGGACGCATAAGCGCGTTGGCGTGGATCAGCCCGGTTACTGTTTCACCGCAACGCAAGGCAAAATCAAAATCAGACTGCGGGGTTATTCCGGTCATGTCGCCGTTGTGGGCGCGGATGGCCTGAATTGCTTCCGTGGGCAGCTTGCCTTCAAGCATTTCAGCGGCGATGAGGCCGTGCTTTTCCGGGGTTTCGGCGGTCTCGCTGTAATCGAGATCGTGCAGCAGCCCGGTCATGGACCAGAGTTCCACATCCTGTCCCAGCTTTTCAGCCAGCGCGCCGAGCACGGCTTCGGATTCAAGGGAATGCTGGATCAGGTTTTCTTCTTTTACGTTTGTCTTGAGCAGTTCGAGTGCTTCATCACGTGAGATCATTTTTAAATCCTTTTGTTGCTGAAATTACAGGAAATATCTGGCTGCTGCCACCAAGCCCATACCGACAGCCACGGTGCCGAAGAAATTGCGGGTGTACATGGCTACCGCAAAGGTAGGCACTGCCACCCAGAAGTAAAGGTTGCTGAAGCTGAGATCAATGATGCCTTCCGGGGCGAGCAGGGAGGGCATCAGCAGGGCGGAAAGCACCGCCGTGGGTACGTAGGAGAGCCACTTGACCACGATGGGCGGCAGGTTGCGGGAGCTTAAGGCCATGGCCGGGAGCATGCGCGGGATGTAGGTGACCGCCATCATACCGAAAAGGGTGAAAAGTATTGTTTGCTGGTCCATTATTTATTCCCCCATTTAACTGCCGCGCCGAGAGTTGTGCCGATCAGGGTGGCGATGATTACGTTCCATTGGCCTGCGCCGCCGAGAGCCAGTGCGGTTGATAACAGCCCGGTAATTATCCCGACGATGACGTGGCTTTTGTCCTTGATCTGGAAAATGAGCAGGGCGATGAACATGCCTGGAAGCGCGTAATCAAGGCCCATGGGCTTTACGTCATTTATGAGTGTACTGGAGAATATGCCCAGCACGGTTCCGCCCACCCACGCGGCCTGCGCAATGGAGTTGATCAGGAAGGTTTCGCTCTTGCGGGTGTCGCCGTCCGCAAAGCGGGTGGAGTGCACGGCGAAACTTTCATCGGTGAGCTGAAAGGTGAACCCGGCTATCTCAAGCTTGGACCATTTCTTAAGGTAAGGCGAAAGGGCCGCGGACATGAGCATGTGGCGCAGGTTGACGATGAAGGTGGTGATGATCACCGAGAGGGCGGAGGCACCGGAAGCGATTAAGCCCACGGCGATAAACTGTGCTGATCCGGCGAAAACGATCAGGGACATGATCACAGTGTTGTCAATGGAAATACCGGATTTGCGGGCCAGCACGCCGTAGGCAAAACCCACGGGCAGGTAGCCGAGTACGATGGGCAGGGCCTGCTTGAATGCTGAGAGCAGCACGCTGCTTTGTTTTATTTTCTGGGAATTCATGACGGATTCCATGTTTACCTCTCCCTTTCCTAAAATTCAAATTTGCTATTTCGATCTGCTTGCCAGTCTACATGAAATCTGACATCAGTACAGATACAGATTTGAAAAAAATGGACCATAACAGTTTTGAGTAGTGAGGGAAAATACTATGAATCTGGACAGTTCAGACAATCAGTACAGATACAAAAAAGTTGAGCAGGAACTTTCAACCCATATTGAGGCCGGGGATCTTGTGCCCGGTGACAAGCTGCCTTCACTGCGCCAGATGAGCAAAATCCTCAAAGTTTCCATTTCAACTGTTTCCCATGCTTACGAGGAACTGGAAAAGCGCGGACTGATCGAATCCCGGCCCCGTTCCGGTTATTACGTGCGCAGCGAGTTCCGCACTATCCCCACCCCGGAAATCAAGACTACCCAGAAGCTGGAACCGCATCTGGTGACCAAGAATAAACTCATCCGCACAGCTCTTGAAACTGTGGGTAACAAGGATCTGCTGCCGCTGGGCGTGGTCTGTCCCAGCAATGATCTGCTGCCCACCCGCCAGCTTGCCAAGATAATGAACTCTGTTATCCGGGAAAACCCTCTCGATACAGCCGGGTATGAAATGATCCCCGGCAACCTCGATCTGCGCCGCCAGATTGCGTTCCGTTCCGTGGATTGCGGTTCCAATGTCACTGCCGATGAATTGATCATCACCACCGGGGCCATGGAGGCATTGTATATTTCCCTGCGCACCCTGACCCGGCCCGGTGACCTGGTGCTTATCCAGTCTCCATCCTATTACTGTTTTCTGCAATTGGTGGAGAATCTCGGCTTGCGGGCCATTGAAATGCCATCCTGTCCCAAGAAGGGGATCAACCCGGATCGGGTGGAGGACATCACCCGTACTTTTGACATCAAAGCCTGTATCTTTTCGCCTAATTTCAACAATCCTGACGGGGGGCTTACTTCGGATGCCCGTAAAAAAGAAATTGTTGAAATTCTCGCCAAACGTAAAATTCCGCTGGTAGAAGATGATGTCTACGGGGAAATATATTTCGGTGATTCCCGGCCGCGTACACTTAAGTCCTACGACCGTGATGGCGGGGTGCTGCTCTGTTCATCCTTTTCCAAGACCATCGCCCCCGGTTACCGGGTCGGTTGGCTGGCACCGGGTCGGTTTCTGGAAAAGGCCCTTGAGATCAAAGCCACCACAAATGTTTCCTGCGTTGCCGCCACCCAGATGGCAATCGGACGCTACCTGCGCGAGACCCTTTATGACCGTCATCTCAAGAAGTTGCGTTCGGCCATGAAGGACCAGATGCAGAAGATGCGCACCGAGATCGGTCTCGCTTTCCCCGAAGGTACCAAGGTCACCAATCCCAAAGGCGGGTCAGTGCTCTGGGTGGAGCTGCCCGAGGACAAGGACGGCGTGGAGCTATTTTTCAAGGCCCGTGAAGAAGGAATCGGCATTGTGCCCGGAACCGTCTTTTCGCCGCAGGATGTGTTTTCAAACTATATCCGTCTTTCCAGCGGATCACTCTGGAGCGAGGAGATACAGGCCGGCGTGCGCCGTCTTGGTGAACTGGCTGCTGAGTAAGCCTCCGGCGGCCCTGCCGGGGGCCTTAAACCCTTTTGGGAAAAGGGTTTAAGAATCCCAAAACTTTTTAGTAGGGCTCCGCCGTGTAGTTTGGAAAACTAGTAGCAGAGAATTCTTTGTAGTTCTTGTATAAAATTGCTTTTTAAGCTGTCAGAGCTGTTTCTTCGATGACCCGTTCCACCATGTTGGCGGCGTCTTCGAAGGAGGCTTCGGGGTCGGACTCGATGAGTGCGATTTGTAGATTGATCTCGCGCTGCAGAGTGATGTTTTCGGGGTCGAAATAGAGTTTCCAGACCGGGACGGCTTTTTTTCCGGATCCGGCGCGGCAGAGTACAAGTCCGAGATAGAGGTAGGAGAAGTTGTCTTTGCCGAGAATACGGATGGCCCTTTCGAATTCCACCTTGGCCTGAATGTATTTTTCGATCTTGTACAAACAATGGCCGTGCCTCTTGCGGGCATCGGCGTTCTGCGGTTCGGTCTTGATGAATTCTTTGTACTTTGCGGCGGCTTCTTCGTAGCGACTGTTCTCGTAAGCCACGTTGGCTTCAGCGAGGGTGTCGAGATTGACTTCCTTGGCCGCGATGGGTTTGGCCGCGCTTTGCAGCTGTTCACGGTCTTCTTTTTTCCTGAATCCGCCGAACAGGAATCCTCTTCTGGAAAGTTTCTGGGCCTTTTTTTTATCGGACATATTCTCCTCCGCTCTTACAAAACTGCCGGAGTGTAACGGCAAACGGGCCGGACGCCAAGCATATTTCGGTTCTATGGACATATGATCCAAGCCGTTATAAAAAAGGATATCCCTGTAAAAATGAGGTTGTCATGAAAAGATTTTTGCTGATTCTGGTTCTTTGTCTTGTCTGCGCTTCCTGCGCACGTATCGAAAGGTATACCACTCCCTTTGATACTGGAGGCAAGGTTTATAAACTGGCTTTGCTGCCCTGGCAGACAACGACCATGGATTTTGACTTCAAGTACCGCTGGCGCATGACCCAGTCTGTGTTGAAAGCTTGTAAACAGGCCGGAACCTTTGAATTTAAATGGTCGGCCTATGCCGTCAACGGCGGCGATGTTGACCTTCTGGAAAACATTCAGAAATCCGGCTTGTGGGAACTCCGCAAGTATGGAAAACAGTATCCGGTTGTGCCTGAAGTTCAGGCCGTACTTTCCGGTCTGGATGCCGATCTGGCCCTGCTTTACGATATTTCTGCGGATAATTATACGCGGGATCCTGATTTTGCCTATGAATCCCGTTGTGATTACGTCCGGATTTTTCTCGTGGACGTGAAAACCGGACAGGTGTTTACCGAATTCGTACGCACCAATTTCATGAACGGCGGTCTGGATGCGGATGTCAAATTGCTCACCCTGCGGGCTTTTAATAAATTTCTTGCTGACAAGTAGTTTTATTCAAAGGAGTTTTATTGTGCTTAAAAGATTTTTCTTTCCGGTAGTGTTTTGTGTCGCAGTACTTTTTGTGTCCTCTGCTTATGCAGCTGAAATGGACATCAAGGGCTGGGAAAAAGGCGGCGAATATGACAGTCTTTACGATAACACCGACCGTGATGTTTTTAAGGGAACGCTTCTGAAAATCAAGGACTATACTCCCATGGACGGCATGACTGAAGGTGTGGCCGTGCTTGTGAAGGACAAGGAAGACGGTGAAGAAGTGCTTGTGCATCTCGGCCCCAAGGATTTTGTGGAACCGCGTATCAAGGACCTGCGTCCCGGTGTGCGGGTCAAGGTCTATGGCGTGCTGGTGGAGCTTGACGGCGAGTACGAATACATGGCCGCCAAACTCAAGGCCGGGGAAGAACGCAAATACAAGTTTCGCCTCACCAAAGACGGCACTCCCTTCTGGTCCCTTTCTCCCGAAGAACTTCAGAAAGAAGAATCAAGTCAGTAATTTTGATGCCTCCGGCGGCCCTGTCGGGGGCCTTAACCCCTTTTGCAAAAGGGGTTAAGAATCCCAAAACCTTTTAGTTTGCTTCGCACGTAGCTCGCTAAATCTACATTATCTTGCATTTATGAATTCCAAAAATATATCCCGAATTTCGTCTGAACTCAGTATTCCATCCAATAATGTAAAAGCGGTGGTCGGCCTTCTTGACGAAGGTGCGACCATCCCTTTTATTTCCCGTTACCGCAAGGAAGCTACAGGCTCTCTTGATGAAGTGGCGGTCTCAAATGTCAGTGACCTTTTTGAAAAGCTGAAAGAGCTGGATAAACGGCGCGAAACCGTGCTCAAATCCATTGAGGAGCAGGGCAAACTTGATGACGGCTTGCGTAAAAAAATCGAAGCTGCCGAGACCATGCGCCAGCTTGAGGATCTGTACCTGCCCTACAAGCCCAAGCGTAAAACCAAGGGACAGGCTGCGATCCAGAAAGGTCTGGAACCGCTGGCTTATAAGATTTTTGCCCAGAAATGCGATCCTGTTCAGGAAGCGCAGCCTTATGTTTCTGCGGAAAAGGGAGTGGAATCCGTGGACGATGCTCTGGCCGGAGCGCGTGATATCATCGCTGAAAAGATTGCTGAGAATACGGTAACCCGTGATGCGGTACGTTTTTTGTTTGAGCGCAAGGCCCTGATTGAATCCAAACCCACCAAGGCCGCGCAGGCTGACGAGAACAAGGACAAGGCTTCCAAGTTCCGGGACTGGTTTGATTGGCGTGAACCTGCCAAAAAAGCTGCCGGACATCGAATTCTGGCTCTGTTTCGTGGTGAGCGCGATAAATTTCTGAAGGTTTCCATCCGTCCGGAAGAATCCGCAGGGCTTGATATCCTGCATCGCAAGCTGGTCCGTTCAAATTCTGCGGCCTCCAGGCAGGTGGAGCAGGCTGCCACAGACAGCTACAAGCGACTGCTGGCTCCGCAGATGGAAACAGAACTTCGCGGGGTCCTGCTGGAAAAGGCTGAGACTGAAGCGATTAATATTTTTGCCGCCAATTTGCGTGAAATCCTGCTTTCTCCGCCCCTCGGCGGCAAGCGGGTGCTGGCCCTTGATCCGGGTTTCCGCACCGGGGCCAAGCTGGTCTGCCTTGATGCACAGGGAACCCTGCTGCACAACGAGACCATTTATCCGGTCACTTCTGAAGGCAAGAAGAAAGAAGCCGCGCGCATTGTTTCCGCTCTGGTGGATAAGTACGATATTGAAGCCGTTGCCATCGGCAACGGAACAGCCGGGCGCGAGACCGAGCAGTTTGTGAAAGAACTGGGGCTTGATTCGTCGATTCAGGTGATCATGGTCAATGAATCCGGGGCCTCGGTTTATTCCGCTTCGGAGATCGCCCGTGAGGAATTCCCGGATTACGATATCACCGTGCGCGGGGCTGTTTCCATCGGGCGCAGGCTCATGGATCCGCTGGCGGAACTGGTTAAGATTGATCCCAAATCCATCGGCGTGGGCCAGTACCAGCATGATGTGGACCAGAAGGGTTTGGCGGAGAGCTTAGGCCGGGTGGTGGAATCCTGCGTGAACATGGTCGGCGTGGAACTTAACACCGCCAGTGCGCGGCTGCTGCAATCCGTTTCCGGGCTGGGGCCGGTGCTGGCGGCAAATGTGATTAAATTTCGTGAGGAGAACGGCCCCTTTGGTTCACGCCGGGAACTGCTCAAGGTTCCCCGTCTCGGTCCCAAAGCTTTTGAACAGTGCGCGGGCTTCCTGCGTATTCGCGGGGCCAGGAATCCGCTGGACGGAACGGCAGTTCACCCGGAACGGTACAAGGCCGTGGCTGGAATCGCCAAGGATCTCGGTGCCGATGTTGCCGAGTTGATTAAGTCCGCTGAGTTGCGGTCCAAGGTAAATTTGCAGGATTATGTTTCCGATGATCTGGGCTTACCGACTCTTGAAGATATCATGGAGGAGTTGGAAAAGCCGGGACGTGATCCGCGCAGGCAGTTCGAAGCCGTGCGCTTTGATGATTCCGTAAAGGAAGTTTCAGACCTGCGTGAGGGCATGATCCTCAACGGCATTGTGACTAATGTTACCGCCTTCGGGGCTTTTGTGGATATCGGTGTCCATCAGGACGGACTGGTGCATATCAGCCGCATGGCTGATGAGTTCGTGCGTGACCCGGCAACTGTTGTTCATCCGGGGCAAACCTTGAAAGTGAAGGTGCTTGAAGTGGATATCCAGCGCAAGAGGATTTCACTGAGCATGCGTCAGTCGGATATGTGAAACGCAACCCGCAAACATTTAAATGTTTGCGGGTTCAGATTGCTGACAAAGTCCTCGCCTTTTGGTGAGGACTTTTTTATATTGTTTGCATGTTAAAAAAGCCTGAGCAAAAGCAAGTCACTGTTGAGTTGGTTACGATTGAAGAATTGGTTCCTGAGAACCATTTACTTCGAAAGATAAA
>NZ_VOIQ01000027.1 GCF_010470675.1 Desulfovibrio sp. JC010 | reverse complement strand
ACAGGATAACTATGCCCAAAAACCGTCCAAATTCTGCCTATTTAGCCGCCAAAGAAGAATGGTTCGAGCGTTACGCCAGCTACATAAAAAGCCGTAATCAATGGCGTTTTGCCGCTTTGATCATGGCCCTGACCGTTTGCCTCTCGCTTTGCGTCAACATCGTTCAGGCCGTGCAGAACAAGGTCGTTCCCTACGTGGTCGAGGTGGACAAACTCGGCCAGTCCGTTGCGGTCAAACGCGCGGATCAGGCCGGTCCGGTTTCAAAGCGGATCATTCAGGCTGAAATCGCCAATCTGATCACCAACTGGCGCACCGTCACCGCAGACATCGGACTCCAGAAAAAAATGGTCCGGCGCATGTCCTCCTTTGTGGTCGGCGCGGCCAGAGGTGCCACCAAGGGTTGGTACAAAACCCATAACCCTTACCAGCGGGGACAGAAAACCCTTGTGGAAATCGACATCAAGGGCATCCCGCTGCCGGTCAGCTCCGAGAGCTGGCGTATCGAATGGCTGGAAACCGTGCGCAACCATTCAGGCGTAGCCGTTTCCAGCACCAAATATGAAGCGACCCTCAAGGTCCGCATCTCCCCACCAACAACAGACAGCCAGATTATCAGGAACCCTGCGGGCGTTTACGTCACAGAACTCTCCTGGGCGAAACTTCTTGAACAATAGGAGACACAATGAGACAGACTCTTCTCTCAATATTCCTTGTGCTTATCAGCGTCTGCACGGCATGGGCCGCGCCGCTGCCAGCACCGGATTACATCAGCAAAAAAGACATTCCCCTGAACAGCAAGGAGTGGGCAGCACTCAAGCTCTCGCGGGAATGGATGAACCGCAAAATCAAGCCGATCATGCAGAGCAACGGCAAGGTTGTTTACGTTTACGGCGCGACCCTGCCGACCCTTATCTGCTCCCCACTCATGGCCTCGGACCTTGAACTCCAGCCCGGTGAAAACGTCAATGACGTCATCATCGGAGACACCGCTCGCTGGATGGTGGTTGTGGGCCGATCCGGCATGCCGGGCCGGGAACGCACCCACCTCATTATCAAGCCCCTTGATGCCGGACTGGTGACCAGCGCGGTCATCACCACCGACCGCCGTACCTATCACTTGAAACTGGTTTCCCGGCGCAAGGGACACACTCCCTACGTGGCCTTTCTGTACCCGGAAGATCAGCAGAAAATCCTTAAAGCCAGCCTGAAAAAAAAGGAACGCAAAGAGGTCTGGGAGACCACCAGCATTGCAGGCAAGACCGTGGATCTTTCGACCCTCGACTTCAGCTACGCCATCAGCGGCGATGATGCGAGCTGGAAGCCCATGCGCGTCTACAACGACGGAATCAGGACTTTTATCCAGCTTCCAAGGACATCCACCCGGACCGAAATCCCGGTGCTGCTGGTGGAAAAGGCCGGGCAGGAAGCAATCGTCAATTACCGGGTCAAAGGCAATGCCATGATCGTGGATGAAATCTTTGAAAAAGCAATCCTCGTGGCCGGGACCGGAACGGATCAGGCCAAGGTGGAAATAAACCGTATTGAGGTAACAAAATGAGAAAATTAATCCCCTTACTTCTGCTGTTGATGACACTCATCGCCGCCAGCGGCTGCTCCGTAAAACAGGCGGGCAGCCAGATTGAAGCTGAAATAATGAGCCAGCAGACAACCATGTACCAAGAGCAGGAAATTGAGCCGCTGGTGGAAGAAGCCGCGCTCAAGGTTGCCGGACATTACCCTCCGGGCCGGACCGTCCTGCACCTGAATGTTCCTGACAATGACTTCGGCTGGAAGTTTGATGCCAGCATCCGCGCACAGGGCTTTCAATTCAGCCCCGCATCCACAGACCCCAACGTGCTGGATATGGACATGGTCTTTGATGGAATCGGCAACAGCACTCTCTATTACCTGCATGTCAAAGCTTCGGACGGCTGGTCTTTCGGACAGGTCTATAACCTTACCCATGAAGGATTTGAAAAAGCCGGTCTGCTGACTCAGACCCCTGCCTATTTTGAGTTCGTGGGCAATGACTCCAAGCAGGTTGAATCCCCACTGGACGAAGACTGGAACATTGTTCCCGGCGGCCTGCGGGATCAACTCAAACGCTGGGCCGGTCGCGCTGAATACACACTGGTCTGGAAAGCTCCCCATGATTTCCAAATGCAGGCCGGGACCACTTTCCGGGACACCTTCCCCAGAGCCGTCAAACGGCTCTTTTCCAGAATGCATGCCAGCGGAAATTCACTGCGCGTAACCATCTATCAGGCCAACAAGGTCGTTGAAGTCTGCGAGGATTAACATGAAACGAGTTCTTTTATTTATGCTCTGCGTCTGTCTGTTTGTCAGCGGATGCACCAATTTCCAGCCTTCCCCGCAGGAACGGTCGGTAAAGGGTCGCGCCGCATCCATGCGCCAAGCGACCATGAAAAAAACAGTCACTGTTGTTCATGCTCCATACGTGGGCGCGGTTCCGGTGGAACTGGACGACAACAAGCTGCCTGCCGTCTTTTCCAGACGAATCACCCTCAACCTAAGACGCCCGCTGACCGCGCCGGAACTGGCGAGAAAAATCAGCGAGCAGGTTCCCGTTCATATCGAAGTCGTGCAGGACGCGGACAGCGATGTACATGTTGCGCAGGAAAATCAGGACCGCAAAACACCTGAACGCATGCAGCTCATGTATGACGGCCAGCTCAAAGGGTTGCTGGACAACATGTGTGATTTCTTCGGCATGGGCTGGGAATACGACTCCAGTCGGGCAAAGGTTGAAATTGCCCGTTTGCAGACCAGATCCTTTAGCCTTGATGTTGCGCCGGGAAATATCAAATACGAATCGACCATCACCAACAAATCTCAGACTTCCGGCAATTCCGGCAACGCCAACAACATTAACGGCGTAGGCCAGACCACCAAAACCTCGGACAGTGTCAGCCAGACCTCGCAGACCAACAAGGCCAGCTATGAAGGCGATGTCTGGAAGGATACCCAAAGAGCGGTGGAAGCCATGCTCAGCAAGGACGGCAGAGTCGTGGTTAACGAAGCTGCCGGAATGGTTACTGTGACCGACACCAACACGGTCCTGCGCCGGGTTGAAAAATACATCAATTCCCTGAACTCCAAGATGGGCAGGCAGGTGGCCCTTGCAGTCAAAGTCTGGTCACTGGAACTCAACCGCAATGCGGATACCGGCTTCAATCTTGAGACCGCGCTCAAGGCCGGGCAATCCAGTTTCAGCCTGCTCGGCGGACAGCCGCACAGCTCCCTTGCCGGTGCGGGAACTCTGACCGCCGCCATTCTTGACGGCAACTGGAAGGACACCAAGCTCATGCTTCGCGCCCTGCGTCAGCGTGGGCGTACCACCCTGCTGACTTCCGGCTCCGGGATCGTGATGAACAATCAGGCCTTGCCGGTGCAGGTGGTCAAGCGTGATTCCTATCTCGCCGGGGTCAGCTCAACCACCACTGAAAACTCCATGCAGACCTCGGAACTCACGCCCGGCGAGGTTTCCACCGGCTTCTCCATGACCGTGCTTCCGCACATCATGGATAACCGCAAAGCCATCCTGCAATACAACATTACCCTGTCTTCGCTGGACTCCATGAAGGAATTCTCTTCCGGCTCCATGACCATCCAGTTGCCGCAGGTCTCCACCCGCAGCTTCAGCCAGCGGGTAAAAATGAAGTGCGGTCAGACTCTGGTGCTGGCCGGATTCGAGCAGGAAAGCAATCAGGATTCCAAGGGAATCGGCTTCACCTCCGGCGGACTCAGCCAACAGTACGGCAAAAGCCTGATCATCATCACCATTGAAATGGAAAGTGCCGGGGTCTAGCCATGCAACATATTATCATTAAAAAGAAAAAATACGCCATCGGTCTCTGGTGGCAATTCATTAACGGCTCCGGCAAACGCAAAGACGCGCTGCAACAGGCCCGCATTCTGGCCGAAAAATTCCCCGAAGGCGGATACAACTGCGTTGCAATCAGAAAGCAGCAATTCGGCCTTGGAAATTGCGCTGAAGCAAAGATCAAACGTCTGCCCTCACTGGCCTGTGCGCTGGTTGAGCGTTCCCTGCCCACATGGATCGGAATGTTCTGCCTCGGTGAAGAATTGTGGTGGGTTTGCGCGATCAGCAAGAAAAACATCGCTGCTGAAGGCGACCAATACTTCAACTCACAGGCTGAAGCAAAAGCCCACTTCAACAACCTCAAATCCCTGTCCGACTGGGATGACAACGAGATTCTTTGCGAAACCGTTGAAGAGTCCATGGATCATTTCAATGGACTGCTGCGAGTTTCTGAAAAAGTTCAACCGCTAGTTGAAGAAAATAGCCGAGGCTTGTGGATTTCCTGTGTTGCGCTGTGCGCGGCCCTGCTCATGGGCTGGTTGATCTGGGATCAGTTTCAGCAGGATAAGCTTGCAGAACTGCGCAGACTTGCAGCCATTGAGAGCAAGCTCAAACAGCAGGAAGTTGCGCCGGTTCTTATAGATCTCGACACGCTCTTCCCGAAGACATGGAACGAAAGCGCGCTGCCTTCAGCTTTTGCATATGAATTCCTGCGTGCCGTGCGTCACACCGAACCGTACACCCTCGGCTGGAAGCTGAAATCCATTATCCGCAATGGTGAAGGGATTTATATGGCTTGGCTGCATCAGCAGGGTGCGCAGTTTACCGACCGTCCCGGAAATTCCACTCTCGGCCCTCGCCCGGAGCTGGCTGAAATCACCATTCCGTATGCACTCAAGAATCAACGGGCAAAACAGGAGCTGGGCCAGAAATCCGAAGTCACTGCCCGACTCTATGAGCTGACTCGCGTTCTCGCCGCAAAGCTGCGCCTGAACTGGAAGAACCCCGAAATCAAAAAGCTCGACAAGACAAGCCAGTTCACCGCTCCGTGGATCAAAGGAGAATGGAAGCTGTCTGCACTGCCGTCGATTTCGGTTATTTCCGAACCGCTCTTCTTTGAGCTGGACACTATCCCCGGACTGGTTCTCACAAAAATCGACCTCACTGAAAACAAATGCACCATGGAGGGACAGATCTATGCGTCTTATTAACCTCGTCCTGATCGTGCTCCTGCTGGCAACTGCCGTTTATGCGCAGGAATCTGCTGACTTGGATTCTTTAGCCAAGCCTCTGGTTTCCGCTCCTGCAAACAGCTCCATGCCGGTTGGAAATGGAACTGCGTTCAACGCAACCGTTGCGGGACATAGCAACGGAACAAACGCGACTATCCCGGCTTTCTACGAAGCCACCAACAGCACGAGTAACGCCACAACTACCCAGCCTGAGTCTGCCAAGAAACAGACATCGGCAAGGCCCAAAATCAGCGGCCCCGCTTTTGTTTCTCTTGAAGGCTTGAGTGCGCTTCATTCACAGCTCGACGTCCTCAATGTGCAGGTCAAGATTGCTGAAAAGCAAAAGAAACTGCGTGAGCTGACCATGCCGATCATCCCGGTCCTGCCTCCCGCTTCGGCAACTCCCAAAGCTGCCGTAAAAAAGAAAAGCCGTCCTGTCTGGCCCAAAATCGTTTCCATTCAGGGAGTAGACGGAAGACTCTCCGCAACTCTGCTCAGTCGTGACGGCATGCAGACCGTAAGCGAGGGCGCAAGCGTAGGAATCGGCAGGGTTGATGTCATAACCCCGCAGTCAGTGGTTGTCCGCCACAACGGCAAGAACATTCCCTTGAAGTTCGCGGAGTAATCAGCATGACCAACAACGAAATACCAACGGTTCTGCAAGAACGGGTCATGCTCCTTGAGGGCGTGATCCTGATCTCTGCGGAGCTGGAAGATGACGCGCATCTGATGTCTTTCCTCAGCTACGCCGCCCGCAAAGGTTACACCGAGACCAAACGAGTGGAAGCCAGTGAATTCCAGAAGCTGCGCAAGAAGCATTACACCCGCATCGAGACAGAAAGCGATATTCAGACCCTTGCCGTAAACATCATCGCCGATGCTCACAAGCAGGGCGCGTCCGACATCCATTTGACCGATGAAGGACCGTTTGCCTCCATCAAATTCCGCAAGCTGGGCATGGTGCAGGATTACAAGCAGCTCAAAGGCGAGCGTGGCCGCAAGGTCATTGTGGCCATCTATCAGACCATGTCCAATCAGGTCGATTCAACCTTCATTCCCAGTGAGCGGCAGGACGGCAGAATCGTAAACAACGACTTCCTGCCCTCGGAAGTCCATTCCATCCGTATTCATACCGAGCCGCTGGAATGTGCCATGGCCGACAACGGCACCGGGACATTCATGGCCCTGCGCCTGCTCTATGACCGCACCACGGCCAAGGGCAATCTGGCTGATCGGCTCGCCAGCCTCGGATACTCCGAACAGCACAAGTGCGACTTTCAGACCCTGACCCAGCGGTCCGGGCTTTCGCTGCTTTCCGGTCCCACCGGACACGGCAAAAGTACCGCGCTCAAGCACATCATGGAAAGCATGGCCGAGGAAAATCCCGAAAAGAACTACCTCGCCATTGAAGATCCGCCGGAATATCCGCTGGAGCGGGTCAAGCAGGTCCGGGTCAGCACCAATGATCAGGATGAAAACAGAGGTCGTGCTTACCGTAACGCCATTGCCGGGGCCATGCGCTCCGACCCGGATGAAATCATGATCGGTGAAATTCGTTATCCGCAGGCTGCTTCCGCCGCACTGGATGCAGCCCAGACCGGGCACGGCGTCTGGACCACGGTTCACGCCAACTCTGCCTTTGGAATCATTCAGCGCATGGTCTCCCTGCTGCGTGCGGCCAATTACCCTGATCCGCTGGAATATCTCTGCGACCACACAGTGCTTTCTGGCCTGCATCATCAACGGCTGGTCCCGGTGCTCTGCACCAAGTGCAGGATGCCTATCAAAGATGTCTTCGCCCTTGGCCCTAACAATGAACTGCGCCGCAGAAGCCTTCCGCAACCGCTTTTGGAACGGCTCATGTCCACCATCACCGACATGGACCGGATTCATATTCGTGGTGAAGGCTGCGCAGATTGCGCGGGCATGGGCATCATCAGCCAGACTGTTGCCGCTGAACTGGTCCCCACTGACCACGTAATTCTTAACGCCATCCGTAATGGGAATATGGACGCTGCCTACAAACATTGGCGGAATGAATTGAACGGCAGAACCTTTGTGGATCATGCCCTTGAACTTATCCAGACAGGTGTCGTTGATCCCTGCCTTGCCGAACTGCGGCTTGGTGTTCCGCTGGATTACGACCGCAAACATAGTGGTTTCGGGGAGTTTGCCCATGCAGTTGCTTAAGCACACCAGCCTGCTGGCAAAGCTCTTCTTTACCCAGCAGGTACGAATCAGGGTTTACCGCAAACTCGCGGCCATGACCCGCCACGGAATCAACGTGGCTGAGGCTGTCAGCTACATTGAAGAACGCTACGCCAAGCAGCGCAACTTGCTCAGCCCGGTGCTCACAGAGGTCTCGGCCCGCATCAATTCCGGGGACAGCATTCATGAAGCCCTGCGCGGATTCATTCCCGCCGAGGAAGCAATGCTCCTTCAGAGCGGCATGGAATCCGGGAAACTTCACGAAGCCCTTGAGCTTTGCGTGCGGCTTATCAAAGCCCGATTGAAGATCGTCAGCTCCATGTGGAAAGCATTGAGCTACCCGACGATCCTGATCCTTGCCCTGATTGCCCTGCTGCTGGTGCTCTCGCGCTACGTAGTGCCCAAACTTGCAGAGCTTTCCGACCCTTCCCGCTGGGTGGGCAGCGCAAATACCCTCTATCAGGTGGCCGGATTCGTGGATTCCACCTTCGGGACCATTCTGCTTGTCGGGATAGTGCTGCTTTTCTTCACTTCACTGGCGACTATCAAGGTCTGGACCGGCAAAATCCGGGTCCGCTTTGACGGCCTGCCGCCGTGGTCATTCTACCGGCTCATCATTGGAAGTCTCTGGCTCTTCACCCTCTCAACCCTGATGAAATCCGGGATTCAGCTCTCGCAAGCCATGAACGACATGCTTGAGACTACCGGTTCCAGTCCGTGGCTCAAGGAACGGCTGAATTCAATCAAGGCCCAACTCAATCTCGGCAAAGGGATCGGCGAGGCCTTGGACGATTCCGGCTACCGCTTCCCCGCTCAAACCATCATCGAAGATCTACGCATCTATTCCACACTTCCCGGATTCGATGCCCGGCTGCACCTCATTGCCGAGGAATGGCTGGCTGAAGGCATGGAAACAATCAAAGCGCAGGCCAAAATCATCAACATAACCTGCATCATCGGCATCAGTTCAATGATCACCAGCATCGTGCTCGCGGTGACATCACTTCAACAACAACTCGGTCAAAACATGGGATATTAAAGGAAAAAAGATATGACATTACTCGAAACTCTCGGCGCACTGCTTATCGGCCTCATCGTACTCGGCGGCTCCGGCTACATGATTTCAAAAGGAATTGACAACGACAAAATTGCCAAGGCGGAACAGAACCTTTCCACCTTCCGCCTCGACATCAAAAACCTCTATCAGGGCGAACCGGACTTCAACGGCCTGACCACAGATATTGCCGTGACCAACGAAGCCGTGCCTGACGGCATGATCAAAAGCAGCGGCGAAGTGCGCAACGTCTGGAACGGCGCAGTTACCGTTGCCGCCGGAACCGATCCAACCACCTTCACTATCACCCACAACAGCGTGCCCGAATACGCCTGCGTAAAGCTGGCGACCTTTCAGGCCGGTTCATGGGTTTCAGTCACAGTCAATGGCGTGGTCATCCAGCAGGCCAGCGGAATGGTTGCTGCCATCACCAATCAGCTCGCCGCCACCAACACAATCGTCTTCACTTCCAACTAACCGGGGCTTTGATCTCTATGAAAATCCTAGCCGCACTGTTCAGCATTCTCGGCATCATGGCTCTGGTCATGGCCGAGTCCAGCTTCAGTCCCCGGACCTTTCAGGCCGAAGCGGTAGCCACCAATTACGGTGTCTACCGCGACGCCGTGAACAATTACGCACTCAGCAATTCCGCCCCCGCGTCCGGTGAAATATCAACCTCGCTTCTCAGATTGCCGTCCGGTTGGAATCCCATCCGCAACTGGCCCAACCGCGTAGACAACGGCCACATCTACGTCTGGGGACCAGTCAATAAACTGGAAGCAAAAGCAATCAGGGACTTGTTCCTGAACAGCTATGCCATCGGAATCAACCGCAACGGCAAGCTTTTCAACAAATACGGGAACGGCGTTTCATTGCCCTCATTCATACCCGAAGGCTGCATCGTCAGCGTTATTAAGAAGTAAGAGGGATTGGATGCGCTTCGCGCTTTTGACGATCGCTATGCCTCCGGCGGCTCTCCGAGGGCCCTTTCAGGGGGACCAGAAGGGCTAAGCCCCTCTGGACTCCCTAATAGGGGCTTGGCGCAATACATACGAATGGAATTAACATGATAGATAAATGCAAAATTAAACAACAAGGCTTTACTCTGATTGAAGTGCTGGCGGCTTTGATCATACTTGCCATGCTCATGCCTTTGCTCGGTGATTTCATCGACCGCGGTGTTGAGCAGATCAAGCAGCGCAATGTCAGCAACCACCTCGCTGCCGTGCTTGATGCGGCCTCCGATTACACCAAGGAAAACTACTCCGACCTGATCACCTCTTCAACTGCTTCCGGTGCGACTGCGGTCACTATGGCCCAGCTCCGCACCGGGGGCTTTCTCCCTGACGGGTTTCTGGATCTCAACGGCTGGGGCCAACGGTACGGAATCTACGTGCTCCAGCCTTCAGTCGGGGATTTGCAGGTCCTAGTCTTGACCTATGCCGGACGCACACACTCAGCAAATGACAAGAACTTCAGCACCACTTTTGCCCCGGCAACTGCGGCCATGGTCGGCGGTGCCGGGGGCTATATTCCCACCGGAGAAATGCCCGGTCAATCAGCATCCGAGCTGCGCGGATCTTTCGGCGGCTGGACTGTTGATCTTGCAGCCACAGACATCCCCGTACCTGCTCCCGGCCATATCGGCGGACGCGCTTTCCTGCGTGAAAAGGACATCAGCAAGGACTTCCTTTACCGCGTGGAAGTCCCCGACCACCCGGAGCTGAACGAAATGTTCACCGAGCTGGATATGACCGATCACGCCATTGAAAACGTGAAAGAAGTTCACTTTGAAAAGCACACCCTTGCCGACATCGATGCGTCCGGCTTCTGCGGAGATCCCGATAAGGAAGGCCGTGTTTTCTTCGACCCTGCCGTAGGTCTTTACATCTGCCGCGCCGGTGAACCACAGGTCATTGCCGATTCCGGCAACTCGCAATTCCTGAAAGGCTCCACCGTTGCCATCAATGGAGAACTGATTCCCAAACCAACCTGCGCCCCCGGCGTCAGTTCCACCTCGCAAATCTTCGTAGCTCCTGCCGCATTTGCCGAAGGTTCTGTTTCAAAATCCATCGTTGCCGTGCAGTGCTGGGCCACAAGTGAGGACGCCGACAACTGGCGCGTWCACATGCGCATTCGCACCGCAGACTCCGATTCCTCATGGATTTCACCACCAGCCGGGACCGGCAGAATAATGGTCCTCACTACCTGTAATTAAAGGAAAACAAACATGAAAAGAATAATCTTTCCCCTCATATTTATACTGCTGTTTTGCTCCGCAGCCTTTGCCGGAGACGCCACCAGCTACACCCTGAGCAACGTCACACCGCAAAAAATCAGCGGCGTTCCAGTGGGAACCGTTGTTCCGTGGCCTGCCGGATCAGTCCCCGACGGCTGGCTTGAATGCAACGGCCAGTCCACCAGCGGTCATTCAGAACTGGCCGCAATTGTCGGCAGCAGAGTTCCCGATCTACGCGGTGAATTCATTCGCGGTTGGGATCATGGCCGTGGGGTTGATGGCGGCAGAAGTCTGCTGAATGTGCAGTCTGACCAGTTGAGAGCGCACAACCATATTCAAGGTTTGCCTGAAACAAACGTGCGTAATCCTAGCAGACACACCCGCTATGGTTACACCAGCGGCCCCATGCACGGCGGGGTTGGCGACGATGAAAGCCGCGTCAGTAATCGCTGGTTTTTCACCTCCACAACCGGCGGTTCCGAGACTCGCCCGCGCAACGTGGCGATGATGTACATCATCAAGGCTGAATAGGTGGTGGCTATGTCAGATTCTCCCAACAGCCTCGCCCGTCCCAAGGTCAAAGTCGCCAGACTGGATAAACGCATCATGTACGTCATCGCCGCTGTAGCTCTGCTGCTGGTGGTTATTCTGATTTATGCCGTCCAGAACTCCAATAAAAAGGAAACTGCACAGGCCCAAAGCACCACCGCTCCAATAACCGAAGCAGACACAAGGCAGCCGATTCAAGACCCGGAGCAAAAATCCGGGCTTTCTATGCCGCCGCAGAGCGAAAAGCATGAAGAGGAAAGGGCAAGACCTTTGAGCAAATCACTGGTGACCGTGGTTCGCCCTGAAGAACCTACAGAGCTTGAAAAGCAGCGCATGAAAGAAGAAGTCGAGCTGCGTGCCTTCCGCATTGAAAACATGAAGGCTGCTCTCAATTCACCGCTCAGGGCTGCGGCTGCTATTCCTGAAAAGAAGCTGCCGCAGACGCAAATCATCAGCACGCCGAACATTGAAGACATTCGTTCCCGACATCCGTTGAGCATAAGCGAAGCATCCACAATGCCCTCCGTTCAAAAGGATGACCAGCAGGCCAAGGAAGATTTCCTCAACTCCCGTGCCGGTAAAGATGGATCTTGGCAACTCCCTTATGAACGTGTCCCCGGAAAGCCTTTTGAGCTGAAAACCGGGGCGGTCATTAATGGCATAATGATCAGCGGCATTAACTCCGACCTGCCCGGCCAGATTCTTGGGCAGGTCAGCCAAAATATCTATGACACTGCCACGGGCCAGCACCTGCTGATCCCGCAAGGCTCGCGCATGATCGGGGTTTATGATTCACGGGTGGCCGTGGGGCAATCGCGTGTTCTGGTCGCGTGGAACAGGATAATCTTTCCTGACGGCTCTTCCATTACGCTTGGCATTATGCCAGGCACCGATGTGGGAGGTTATGGCGGCTACACCGGGGATGTGGACAACCATTATCTGCGCATTTTCGGATCTTCAGCCATTATGAGCATGGTCAGCGGCGGCGCGGCCTACGCCATGGACAAATTCAACAAAGGGTCATCCTCAAACAACAACCCAAGTCTTCAGGATGAACTGGGTTCATCTCTTTCCAGCCAGCTCGGCCAGTCCACCCTCTCTTTGCTGCAAAGCAACATGAGCATCAAACCGGCCATCAGCACCGTGCCGGGTAAGCGTTTCAACATGGTGGTCACCAAGGACATCGTTTTTGCCCGCCCCTACACCCCGTATCGGAGCTGATTATGGGCAGGAACGTTTATGGCCTTGGCAACAAGGCTGCCTCCAGAAGTTGGATTTATCATCTCGTAATCATGCTTGTAATTGCGCTGACTGCCATGGGCTACGCCACGCAGCAGATTGCGGAGCTTTTCAACTATCATAAGGATCTTGGGATACCTGTTTACAAGAACTTCTACTGGCCGTGGATGTTCTTTAGCTGGCTTCCGCTGCTGCCATCCGGCAAATATCTGGATAAAATCATATCCGATGCCCAGCTCGTCTTTGCCGTCCCTTTGATGCTTCAGATCAGTTTTCTGCTGCTCTTTTCCCAAAGGCCCAAAGGGGTGAAGGACATCCACGGAACCGCTCACTGGGCCGATAAAAAGGAAATCAAACAGGCCGGATTGCTCGGCGGTTCCGGGGTTTATGTGGGCGGCTGGCTGGACAAGAAAATCCTGCGCTATCTGCGCCACAGCGGCCCCGAACACATCATGGCCTTTGCCCCGACCCGTTCCGGTAAGGGTGTGGGACTGGTTCTGCCGACCCTGCTTGCATGGGAAGGTAGTTCCATTGTTCTGGACATCAAGGGCGAAAACTGGGCTTTGACTTCCGGCTGGCGCAAACAGCAAGGCCACAAGGTCATGAAGTTTGATCCCACTGATGCCACGGGCAACGCGGCCCGCTACAATCCGCTTTCCGAGATCAGGATCGACGGACCGCACGCCATTCCCGATGCCCAGAACATTGCCAGCATGATCGTTGATCCTGACGGCAAGGGGCTCAAGGATTACTGGAACAAAGCCGCCTTTTCATTCCTCGGCGGAACCATTCTGCATTGCCTGATTCTATACCGAATCAGGGAAGATCGGCACGCCACGCTCAACGACCTTTCGCTCATGCTTGCTGACGAGGAGCGGGACATTTCGGCCTTGTTCGAGGAGATGCTCACCGACAAACACGATAAATATCTGCGTGAACTTTTCGGCGATGCCATGGACGAAAGCTCCATCATTGCCATCAAGAAATTCATCTCCGCCTCTGCCCGTGAAATGCTCAACAAAGCCGAGGCCGAGCTTTCCGGGGTTGTCTCCACTGCCGTCGCCAACATGGCCCTTTATCGTGATCCGGTAGTCAGTCGGGCCACTTCCGGCTGTGACTTCCGCATCAAGGATCTGATGAATACTGCGGAACCGGTTTCACTTTATCTGGTCATCCGGCCCTCAGATATTGACCGCCTGCGCCCGCTGGTGCGCTTGATCCTGAACATCGTCCTGCGCCGCCTGACCGAGAATATGGAATTTGAAAACGGACAGGCCAAGGCCGGATACCGCCACCGTCTGCTGCTCATGCTTGATGAGTTCACCTCGCTGGGCAAGATGGAAATTTTTGAACGCGCTCTGGCCTTCATGGCCGGGTACGGCATCAAAGCCTACATCATCGTGCAGGATCTGGCTCAACTTCAGTCCGCTTACGGCAAAGATGAGTCGATCATGAGTAACTGCCATCTGCGCATTGCCTACGCTCCCAACAAGATTGAAACCGCGCAGGTCCTTTCCAAAATGACCGGCGAGGCCACAATCGTCCAGAAAAAGACCTCCATTTCCGGCACGCGCTCCGGGCATATGAACAAGGCCAACGTCAGCATTTCCGAAGCCAAGCGGACTTTGCTCACCCCTGACGAATGCATGCGTCTTCCCGGCGCGGAAAAAGACGGTAGCGGCAGGATCATCAAAGCCGGGGACATGCTCATATTCCCCGCCGGTTTTGCGCCCATCTATGGGATGCAAATTCTCTTTTTCCTTGATCCTGAATTCCTTAAGCGGTCAATGATTCCGGCCCCGGAGAAGTCCGATCTTATCCATGTTTCGGGTCCTGAAGGCCCGGTAAAAACAGAACCTACCTCTGAAGAATTAAGCGAACAGATGGACGAGCTGATTGATGACAACAGCCCCTATGAAGAGAGCGAATAATTCTGAAATCATAAAGCCTTGAGAAATGCGGACATTGTCAACGCTGCCAATGTCCGCACTCCCGGCAATCATAAATAAGAGATGACTCCGTCCTTGCGATTTCCAGAACCCATAACAGCACCGTAATTTTATGACTTCAGTGGCGAATAAAGACGAATTTTACAGCTCCCTTTCCCCCATCGGCAAAAGGATCATTGCCGCCCTTATCCAGTCCGCGCCGACTATGGAAAGGTCGTTTCCTTTTGTGCTTTCCAGCCTCCAGCACATCGCTAAATGCAGCAAATTAAGCGTGCTGCGTACCATCCCAAAAGGTGAGAAGGCCGGACTATTCGAGCGCAAAAACCACGAAGCAGGCCGCAGGCACGGGAGCATCGTCACCCTGAATAAAAAACGCTGTGAGCGGTTTCTTGAGCTGCATACTGAGGAATACGGTCAGCCTCCTGTTACCAAAGATGTTACCGAAGCTGATACCAATGCTGACCGCTATCCCGATACCATTGATAATAGCCCTGATCGAAATGGTCGAAACACCGCCCAATCATTAAATATGGAGAGCAAAGCCGATCGACTTTTTTCCCGCTTATCCGATCAGGGCAAACGTATATTCGGTATCATTTCAGAGATTGCAGACCATGCCGAGCAAGATGAGATTTCACTTGTAATTCAATCTGTTGCCAGAGAAGCACTTTGCAGCGAAGTGACCGCGAGACGGGTAATCAAGCTGGGCCATGAGCATGGACTCTACAGTAAAAGACAGCACGAGCGCGGTCCCCATTTCGGCATCATTCTCAAGATGAATGCCAAGCCTATGAAGCGCATGAAGGAACTATTGCAAGCCTTTCCCATGCAGGCTGATACCGAAAGTGTTCGCAAAGCTGATCGCTATCAACCCGCTGTTACCGAACATGATCGGTATATTGATCGTAATGTTACCGATCTGGATACCAAACGTGAAAGGTATACGTTTTCCGCAATTGCCGAGCATGTAAAACAAGCTGTTAACCGTTGTGAATCAAGGGCTGACAATAATTCCGCATCGCATCCTGAAACCAATGAAGATCGGTATCAAGATCTCTTCTTATTAGATAGACAGAAAAGAAATCTATCTGATTCTGAAGAAAATGAATTATGGGCGCAAAGACTGCTGTCGCTCAGCGCGGATGATTTTGAAGCCCTCTGGCCCAGACTCCATGCCGAGAAATTCGGCCCGGATCAGATTCGGCAGATTGTTCTACATCGCTTGCCCGTGGGTGAAAGCGTTGCCGACATCGAGAACTCACTCCATGCCGTGGAATGGGAACTGGAACACGATACGTTCCCCAAAGCCCACAAAGGTCCGTGCAATTATGTTTTCGCCACTCTGAAAAGCAAAGGCACTTGGCGCAGGCCGGTGGGCTTCCTGACTCCCAACGAACAGATTCTTGCCAACATGGAGAAAGAAAAATCCGTAATCCGCAAGATCGATGAGCTGAAAAAACAGCAGGCGAAAGAAGCAAAGCAGTCCGTGCAGGATGAGAAATTTGAAAAATGGCTCGCTGTACAGACACCTGAAGAGCTGCGCCAGATAGACGCACGCTGCTGTCCAAGACCTCCTAAAACGGACCAATCCAAACGCACATGGCGCAAGGCTTATTGGAATAAATTTATCATCGGGGAGGCAGCATGAAGCGATTCCTGTTGATTTCCTTCTGCTGTCACGCGCTGGGCCTTGTCTTCCTGCTGCATTTTGCCGGGTATCGGATCAACCTGACCGATTCCATGGCTCATGGCGTTTATCAGATCGTCCCCGGAAAACCTGTGCGCGGGGACCTGATCACCTTCAGCCTTGATGAGCAAAATCCGTATTTCAACATCGCCCTCAAGCGTCATTATCTGGGCTGGAACAACAGGCCGCTGCTCAAGGTTCTGGTAGGTCTTCCCGGCGACACTCTCCAGATCAGCAAAGACGGCATCAGCATCAATTCCGAACTGCTGCCGCGCACTCAAGCCAAGCCTGCCGACCAGCACGGCAACCCTTTACCAATTTTCCTGAAACCAACAGTTCTTCCCTCCGGCAAATGTCTGGCCCTGTCCACTCATTCCGAAAACAGCTTTGATGGCCGTTACTTCGGGTTGGTCAATCTTGATCAATTGCAGAGGGTTGTACCTGTTTTAACCATCGGG
>NZ_VOIQ01000026.1 GCF_010470675.1 Desulfovibrio sp. JC010 | reverse complement strand
TCGAAGTAAATGGTTCTCAGGAACCAATTCTTCAATCGTAACCAACTCAACAGTGACTTGCTTTTGCTCAGGCTTTTTTAACATGCAAACAATATAAAAAAGTCCTCACCAAAAGGCGAGGACTTTGTCAGCAATCTGAAATCCCGGAAGCTGATGCTTCCGGGATTTTCCATTTAGATCGCTTTCTTACTCTTCAAGAGCGGCTTCTTAATGCCGTACTTGGCGAGCACTTTCTTCATGCCGCTCGTTGAATCAGCTGTTCCGGTATGGCGGACAAAGACCCGGTACCATGTGCGGGTTCCGCTTTTTCCGGGTTCCACGTAGGAATCAAGACCACTTGCGATGAGCTTGTCGGCAAAGGTCTGCGCTCTTGCGTTATCTCCGAATGATGCGGCCTGATAGATATAGTTGTACTGCGGCGCATCAACTTCCACGGGATTGTCTATTTCCACCGGGGGGTCCACTTCGACCTGCTGCGCTGTGGCTGTTTCCACTGCTTTTTTAGCTGCTGCTGAGGATGCTGTCTTAACAGACCTGGATATTTTTACCGAAGTGTCTTTATTTTCAACCTTGGCCACTTCTTTTTTCGGCTCTTCTTTCTGCGGCTGCACAGCAGGCTCAGGCTTTTTCTTGAGCTGGTCGATATAGTCCAGCTCTTCGGGCTTGAGCACTCCGCCTTTTACCTCGCCGGATGCGTTGCTTGCCTGAGAGGGCAGCATCATGGCGATTTCGGGCATATCCTTTTCGGGCTGGTAGCCCCGGCCCAGCAGGATTCCCAGTACAAAGAAGGCGCACAGGGCGGCCACACCCCCGGCACACAGCCCGATTACCTCAGGCATGGTGAAGGTAAAGGTGAATGTCTTTTCCTGACCGGGAGCGTTTTTCTTCTTTTTCTTGGGTGCAGCCATGATGGAAACTCCGTTAAATTATTACATGCGTTCGGGAGCGGAAACTCCGAGCAGGCTAAGGCCGTTGGCAAGGGTCTGCGCAACGGACTGCAGCAGAACCAGTCTGGCGGCAATCACATCTTTATCAGCGGAAAGGATGTGGTGCATGGAGTAGAACCTGTGCAGAGCACTGGCCAGATCGCGCAGGTAGTAGCTGATTACGTGCGGGCTCATGTTCTTGCCTGCATTTTCAGCAACGTCTGCGAACTGGTCCATGAGCTTCATGAGATTCAGTTCCTCATCGTTGGTCAGCCCGGCGAGGGGAGCTGCATCAACCGCAGGAACCGCGATACCCTGATCTGCGGCCTTGCGCATTACGGAGCAGATACGCGCATGGGCGTACTGTACGTAGTAGACCGGGTTGTCCATGGTTTTCTGTTTGACCAGCTCAAGGTCGAAGTCGAGAGGGCTGTCGCTCTTGCGTGAGAGGAACATGAAGCGGGATGCGTCGCGGCCCACTTCGTTTACCACGTCTTCGAGGGTTTCAAATTTACCGGCACGGGTGGACATGGCGATCTGCTCACCGCCGCGCAGCAGGTTAACCAGCTGTACGAGGATTACATCAAGCTGCCCTTTCTTGCCGAGAGCTTCCACAGCAGCCTGCATGCGGGGGATGTAGCCGTGGTGGTCCGCGCCCCAGATATCGACTACGAGGTCGAAACCGCGTTTATATTTGTCATCGTGGTAGGCGATGTCGGAAGCGAAATAGGTCAGGTCTCCGTTGGATTTACGCAGTACACGGTCCTTGTCGTCACCCAGTTCGGTGGATTTGAACCAGAGCGCGCCGTCCTCTTCGTAAGCCATGCCGCGTTCTTTGAGGTCGGCGAAAGTTTCATCAACCTTGCCTGCGGAAACAAGGCTCTTTTCGGAGAACCAGACATCGTGACGTACATCAAAGGCGGCGAGGTCTTTCTTGATGCCTTTAAGAATTTCATCTTTACCGTATTCGCGGCAGATGGCGACGGCTTCGTCTTCGCTCATGTCGAGGATACCGGGATTGCGTTCCAGTACTTCGGCGGCGAGGTCCTTGATGTATTCTCCTTTGTAGAAATCTTCGGGCTGGGCAATGTCGCGGCCCTGAGACTGCTGGAGGCGGACCCAGATGGAGTTGCCGAGGATGAGCATCTGGCGTCCGGCATCGTTGACGTAGTATTCAGCTTCCACGTCATATCCGGTGAACTCAAGGATGCGTACAAGGCAATCTCCCAGAGCGGCACCGCGACCGTGGCCGATGTGCAGCGGTCCGGTGGGGTTGGCGGAAACGTATTCCACCTGAATTTTGGTGCCTTTGCCGATTTCGCTGCGACCGTAGTCCGCGCCCTTGGCCAGCACTTCAGGAACCAGTGCCTGCCAGAAGGCGGAGGAAAAAGTGAAGTTGAGGAAGCCCGGTCCGGCAATATCAACTTTTTCAATATATTTGTCTCCGGCCAGTTCTCCCTGAATCGCTTCCGCAATGGCGCGGGGATTCATTTTGGCCTGCTTGGAGAGCATCATGGCGATGTTTGCGGACATGTCGCCGAATTTTTTATCTTTGGGAGGCTCGATAACAGCCTTCTCCGGCCATTCCCAGCCTTTGGCTTCGAGAATGGAACCGAGAACGTTTTCAAGATGTTGTTTAGCTTTCATGGTGGATGAAATCTCCTTATGGAATTATATCAGACAGCCCATTGCGGTTGGTTTTATATTGTTTCTGCGGGCTGTTCGTAGCTTTGCGCATGCTTCGCTTATCATCTTTCTTTACAGCTTCCAAGCCTCATTAGGGGCCGGAAAAAATATTATTACTGCAAAACAGGTCGAAAAATACAATTCTTTATTGCCAAATCTTTTAATACAGCAAAAAATAGCTGCGTACAAAGGGGAAATACAGGAGGTCGCATTAATGAGCAGAACCATCGCGCTTTTGACTGATTTCGGGCTAGATGATCCCTACGTAGGCCAGATGAAAGGGGTGCTGGCAGCTCAGGCCCCGGATTCCCGTATTATAGACGTCAGCCACGGGGTGGAGCCGTTCTGCATTGCGCAGGGCGCGTTCTTCCTTGCTGCGGCCATGAAACATTTTCCCGCAGATACCATTTTTATCACTGTCATTGATCCCGGCGTAGGCAGTGCCCGCAGAATAATCGCCGCCGAATTCGGGGAACAGATTGTCCTCGCCCCGGATAACGGAGTGCTCGAACTGGCTGAAACCCGCTTTGCCGGAACCATGATAGTCACCGACTTAAGCGAGGCCGCCGCAAAAATTCACAGCTCCGCAACTTTCCATGGCCGGGATATTTTTTCACCCCTTGCCGCATCCATAGCCGCGGGCACCTCCCTTGAGTCGCTCGGACCCAAGCTGCCTCTGCGGAACATGATCCGCAGCGGCATCAACAAACCCGTCTGGCTGGAAGACGGCGTGGAGGCCACCATCCTGCACAAAGACCGTTTCGGCAATCTTGTACTCAACATCCCGGATACCCAGACCATGCCCGAACGCATGACCATCCCAGAAGAACAACTACTCTCCGGTAATGACAACACCTGCGTAAAACGGGTCTGCTGCTACGCCGAGCTGCAGGCCGGAGCCACCGGGCTTTTAGCGGGGAGCCAAGGCTACTACGAACTGGCCCTCAATCGCGGAGCAGCCTCGGAAATGCTGGGCCTTGAGCCGGGGGATGTTTTAACTTTGAAGTGGAGCACACAGTGCGGTCAAGATTAGTAAGAGACATCTTAATCACCCTCGGTTTCATGACCCGCATCGGCCCGGTCATGGAGATTGAAGCAGAAGACATAGGCCGTACAGTAAAGTGGATGCCGCTCAGCGGGCTGGTACTGGGTATGGTCATCGTCTGTCCGTTTTGGCTGGGCTTGTTTGCGGGCAAATTCTGGATACAGGCATGGCTGACTGTGGCCGCCTCGGTTTACCTGACCCGCGGGCTGCATTTTGACGGCTTTGCGGACATTGCCGACGGGGCCGGACCTTACCCGGACCCGGTGCGGTTCTGGAAGATTATCAAAGACAGCTGCTCCGGTGTGTTCGGGGTGCTTGCTCTGGTACTGGCAGGGCTGGGGCAAACGGTCTGTTTTTATTATGTTTATGAAGCCGGAGCCTTCGGGGCCGTGGTCTGGGTTTTCGTGCTCGGCAGGCTGGGCAATGCGTTTATGGCCATGGTCGGCAAACCCTTGGCAAGGCCGGGACAGGGCAGATTGTCCATGCACGGTGCTGATGGATTTTCCATCGGAGTGGCTGCGTTGACGACACTGCTTGTGGGGCTGTTTGCAGTTAGTCCGGCAGTGCAGGGACTTGGCTATCTGTTTACCGGGGGTGGGATTTTGTTCCTGTTCCGGCTGGCGAAAAGGGTCGGCGGGGCCAACGGGGATTTTCTGGGCGCGGCAGTGGTGCTGGCGGAACTGGCCGGACTGCTGGCATTTTGTGCATTGAATTGATATGAAAGGCACTGTTTTCAGAGAAATTTTTAATCTGCACGGGATAATTCATGGATAACCTGCCTTCACTGAAAAAATTCGGCCAACAGCTTGATCTGCTCAAACGGCTCCTCAAAGAGGGCAGGGAAGAGCAGGCTGATTTTATTGCTCAGGAAATTTACGAGAATTACGCCTATGCCCGCGACGGGTGCCTTTCGCAGGAAGATGAACTGCTGGGTAAACGTGCTGATGCGGCGGAAAAAGACGAGCGTATCGGAGTTTTGGAGGCCAAACTCAAAGAAGTATACTCCGTTCACAGTTCTGACTTTCAGCTGTTCAGCAAGTTCGGTAAAGCCCTGCAGCATGTCAATGATTTGAAATCATTGAATGGATTGCAGGAGATGTTGCAGGGCATCGCCACTGAACTTGATCTGGACCGGGTGGCTGTTGTTCTGGACCGCGAACTCTGCGGCGGGGAACTGGGGGATGAAATTCCGACTTTCTACATGAAAGGATGCATGCGTTATATTGATGCCACTTTGAGCGATGGTCCCAACCGTGTTTTTCTGGGGCCTATTGCACGGATGATGCGCCCGGATGTTTTTTTCGGTGATCCTGATATGAGTCCGGATATTGGCGGGTCCTGTTTTGCTTTCGGGCTGCGGGATAAATACAATCCCGGAAAACTGATCGGCCTTTTCGCCATCCACGATGCTTCCGAAGACCGTTTCCATCCTGAGATGGGTACGGATTTTCTGGAATATTTCTGCAACTCAATAGCATCCACACTGCTCGGCGTGCTCAACAGAGAATGTGGTTTCTAAAGGTCGGCTGGTGATTCTACACAGCGAAGCTTATTAAAAGTTTTTGAAGAGTCCAGAGAAACTTTTTTCAAAAAGTTTCTCTGGCCCTCGGAGAGCCGCCGGAGGCATCTTTTTATCTTAAAGAAGCAACAGGCAGCTTGAAAGTGAATTTTGCTCCGTTGCCCGGAGTTGATTCTATACTGAAACTGCCGTGGTGGTTTTCAGTGATGATGAAGTAGGAAACGGAAAGCCCCAGCCCGGTGCCTACACCCTTGGGCTTGGTGGTGAAGAACGGTTCGAAAATTCGTTTGCGTACATCTTCTTCCATGCCCGGACCGTTGTCCGTAACGGATGTGGCCACATATTCCCCTTCCAGCCATATTTTGATTTCTATTTTCGGTTTTTCCGTTTTGTTTTCCGTCATGGCCTGGGCTGCGTTGCCGAGCAGGTTAAGCAGTACCTGTTCAATTTCCGTGGGTGCGCAGACCACGTAGGGCTGGTGTTCTTCATAGTTCCTGACTATCTCAATCTGCCTGAAGTCATACTTTTTCTTAAGGTCATAATCCTGCGCCGCAAGAGCAATGGCACTGTCGACCAGCACATCAAGCTGGCAGGAAGTGCGGTGCACATCGGTTTTGCGGCTGAAGTTGAGCATATTGGTGATGATTGCAGCTGCCCGGGTGGCGGATTCGCGGACTCCGGATAGGATTTTCAGCACCCCGCGTTCTTCAACGTATTTGTTGATGTTTTCTAGGCTGACTCCCAGCTGCCGGGCAGTATGTTCATTTTTAGGCAGTCCGGGGAGCAGTCGGCGTTCTATGTTCTGGGTTCCCTGCAATATGCCGCCGAGGGGGTTGTTTATTTCATGGGCCATACCTGCGGCCAGCCCGCCCACAGACATCATTTTTTCGGTCTGAATCATCATTTCCTCAATGCGAACATTATCGGTCACGTCATCAAGCCGGATAACCGCCCCGTCATAATCGTTGTTGATGAGCGGATAGATGGTGATGTTTTCATAGCGGGTTTCGCCGTTCACAATGCGCGGAACCCTGACTTTCTGCTCAGTCCTGCCGGAAAGGATGGTCTTGCGGGCTTTTTCAATCTCTTTTGCCAGCATGGGGAAAACGGTTTCCAACTGTTTTCCTGCTGCATTATCATAATCAAGTCCGGTAGCCTTGGCGGCCCCCTTGTTCCACAGGGTAATGGCTCCGCCACTGTCCACGCCCACAAGTATGGAAGGCATGGAGTCGATTATATTTTTCTGGTGGTTGCGCAGCTTGATGAGTTCCCGCTCCACCCGTGCGTGTTCTTTGATCTTGATTTCAAGCTGGTAGTTGCTGGCGGAAAGCTGCCTGTTGCCGTCTTCAAGGGCTTCCAGCAATTGTTCCTTATCCCGCATAGCACCCTGAATGGAATCAAGCATCTGGCTTATGACCGTACCCAGTTCCTTGATTTCCGTTGGGCCTTCCTGTGGAATTTCAGTGTCGGACATGCCTCCTTCACGGATGGCTCTTGCTGCCGCGGTCAGCTTCATCAGCGGCTGGGCCACCTTGGCGGAGAGGAGAGTGGCAAAGATCAGTGCCAGTGCCAGCACCCCGATGGAGAATATGATGATCCTGTTCCTGAGCTGCAATCCTGGTTGTTCAAGGTCATCCATGTAGGCTGAGGAGCAGATGTACCAGTCCAGCGGTTCAAAGTATTTGATGTAGGCTCTTTTGCGGAAGGTGAAATCACCGGAGTTGCGCGGGGGTTTATCCCAAAGATATTCGAAAACGCCATCTGTATGGGCAGCTTCCATCAATTCCTGAAAGATCGGCCTGCCTGTTTCCGGATTTAGAAGTTCAGCAATGGGGATATTTTCATACTTAGGATGGATGATAAGGTCCGGCTTCCCGGAAAAAAGAAATATGTATCCGTTTTTACCGACCTTTATTTTTCCGAAGCTGACCCGAAGCTCCTGAAGCACGGCCCGGATTCTTTTGTTCACTTCCTTATTGATGTCGTCCATGTAGACGCCGGAGCCGATTATCCAGCCCCATTCCTTAAATATTTCAACATAGGAAAGCTTGGGCTGCTCCTTGCTTAATCCCTCGGCAACGGGTTTGGGCCAGAGGTATTCGAGAAAGCCTGAACCGTGTATTTCGCAGATTTTGCGGAAGGCTGAAAAGAGGTTTTCCTTACTGTTCCTGACCCCGGTGAAACCGGGATCATCAAGGACTTTACCATCCAGCGCGGGGATAGTCGGATGCATGATCATGCGCGGCACAGGGGCTGTGTCATCGTTGATCCAGAGATATCCGGTTCCGCTGTCATAGCGCATGTTTTTAATCTGCTCGATACTCAGCTTCTTGGCTTCGGCTTCGCTGATAATGCCTTGCTTGAATCTATCGTAATTAAAACGGATAAGTTCGAGGGAGATGCCGACTATGTTGCGCAGCTGCTTTTTGCGGGCTGCAATGGCTGCTTTTTCAGAAAAAACAATGCTCCGGTATTCATTGCTGACCTCCAGATAGGCGGCGTCCACAATGGCCTGCGCATGCATGAATTCAGATTCCATTAAGGATTTGGTAACCGTGCGCTGGGCAAAGTAGGTCAGCCCGGCTGTGGTCGCTATGACCAGCCCGGCCACAAAGAAAAGCAGGCTTGCCTTCATGGATTTGAACATTCGTTCCCCCGGCCAGAATGATGAGAGTCTGGTTCTATGGTTAGAAATATACCATAGTTAAATGGAACGGTAAATTTATTTGGAATCCGGGAGGTCGCTATTTCAGTTGAGGTCGATGTAAAATCCGTTTTGCGGACCGTCTAAAAGAAGAAATGATTCCGCCTTGACGCGGATGATAGAGTTTTCAGGCCCGGAAAAAGCCGAAGCAATTGCCGGGACAGCCCCGGCAATCTGCTTCAGGATAGCTTTTTCTTCGGTTTTATCCACAACCGGGATAAATGTTCCTTTGATGGTCAGGGCTTTTATCTCATTGCGTCTGCCGGAAAGTTTTTGGTCCCGGTCATCTATGAGCAGGCTGACCTGCGGATACCGGGACAGGTTTTTCCATTTGCGGCTGTTCCTGCTGCTGATCATGTAGATTTCATTGCAATCCGCAGATCCGGCATAAGCCATCAGTGATGTATGCACGCCGTCTTCTCCCTGCGTGGCAAGGACGAGGATGCTGTTTTCACTGATGAGTTCCTGACAATCTTTAAGTTGCGCACTTTTGTTCATGGCTTACTCGAAAAGTTCCTTTTGTCCTTCAATGAGGTCGGCGATTACCGATGCATCGGAAAGGGTGGTGGTATCGCCGAGGTCGTTTTCACCCACCGCGATGCGGCGCAGGATACGGCGCATGATTTTGCCGGAACGGGTTTTGGGCAACCCTTCGGAAAACTGGATGGTTTCAGGCACGGCAATAGGCCCGATTTTTTGGCTGACCCACTCCCGTAGAACTGTACGCATTTCGTCATCCTCATCAAGGCCGCTGCGCAGGGTCACGTATGCGTAGACAGTCTGGCCTTTGATTTCATGGGGAATACCCACCACAGCGGCTTCGGTCACATCGGGGTGGGCAATGAGAGCGGATTCGATTTCCGTGGTGCCCAGCCGGTGCCCGGAAACATTGATAACGTCATCAAGGCGGCCCATGATCCAGTAGTCGCCGTCTTCATCAACCCTTGCGCCGTCCCCGGTTTCGTAACTGCCCGGAAAGCGTTCGAAATAGGTCCGGTTATACCTTGCCCGGTCATTGTGGATGTCGGTGAGCATGCCCGGCCATGGTTCCGTTATCAGCAGATGCCCTCCTTCGTTGGCTTCGGCGTCACTGCCGTCACTGTTGACGATTTTCGCGCTGATGCCCGGCAGCGGCTTTCCGGTGGAACCGGGTTTAAGCTTGCCCACATAAGGCAGGGGCGAGATGAGTATGGATCCTGTTTCGGTCTGCCACCAGGTGTCCAGCAGGGGCAGTTTGCCTTTGCCCACATGTTCGTGGAACCAGATCCAGACTTCGGGGTTGATGGGTTCGCCTACGGAACCGAGGATACGCAGGGTGGAGAGATCGTATTTTTCGGTCCACTGAGTACCTTCACGCCTTAGGGCGCGCAGGGCTGTGGGGGTGGTATAAAATATATTCACCCCGTAGCGGTTGATGATCTCCCAGTAGCGGTCCGGTCGGGGATAGGTCGGCACACCCTCAAAAAGCAGGGTGGTGGCCCCCAGAGCAAGCGGGCCGTATACGGTGTAGCTGTGCCCGGTGATCCAGCCGATATCGGCGGTGCACCAGTGCACATCGTCATCTCTCAGGTCGAAAACCCATTGGGTGGTGTGGGCGGTGGCGGTCATGTATCCGCCTGTGGAATGCACAACACCCTTGGCTTTTCCTGTGGAGCCGGAGGTGTGCAGGATAAAAAGGGGGTCAGCGGAACGCATGGATTCCGGCTTGCAGTAATCTTCAATATCCGGCCCGGAAATCTCCTCATGCCACCAGGTGTCGCGGCCCTCGATGAAATCAATCTCATCCCCGGTGCGTTTGACCATGATGACCTGTTCCACCGAAGGGCATTCAAAAAGGGCTTCATCCACATTGCGCTTCAGGGGGATTTTTTTGCCCCCGCGCAAAACCCCGTCGGCAGCGATTAAAATTTTGGCATCGCAGTCAATGATGCGGTTCTGCAGGCTGACTGCGGAAAATCCGGCGAAAATAACAGAATGCACTGCCCCGATGCGGGCGCAGGCCAGCATGGAGATGACCAGTTCCGGAACCATGGGCAGGTAGATGGCTACCCGGTCGCCCTTGGAAACGCCTATTTTTTTGAGCACATTGGCAAAGCGGCAGACCTTGCGGTGCAGCATATGGTAGGTGAAGACCCGGACTTCTTCCTCCGGTTCTCCCTGCCAGATCAGGGCGGCTTTGTTGCGGCGTCCGTTTTCCAGATGGCGGTCAAGGCAGTTGTATGAAGCATTGAGCCTTCCGCCGGAAAACCATTTATATTCATGCTTTTCAGGGTCGGATTCAAGTGTTGTGCGGAAATCACGTGTCCAGTGCAGCAGGTCCCGTGCCCGGTCAGCCCAGAATTCTTCGGGGCTATCTGTGGCCATGCGGCAGGCTTGTTCATATTTTTCTGCTGTCAGATTGGCCTGATCCAGTATTTTCTGCTCCATTTCCCGGCTGGGATCGAAGGTGCGCTGTTCGCTCATCAGGTTTTCAATTGTGTTGTCGCTCATATTTTTTCCGGCTCCGGCTCATTAATTTATGCTGGTTGTGTGCACTTCTACTGTTCATATACGCTGTTTCAGCCGGGTTGAACAGCTTTGCGGGGAGAGTTGAAGCTTTCTGCTTGATATGCTCCCTTGTCAGCGGGTATGTATAATTGTAGGTGGATATGCAGCGGGAACCCTAACAAGAGGCATTCATGAGCATTATTAATCTGGAATACCTGTTTCAGCCCGGATCAGTGGCCGTTATCGGTGCAACCAATGACCCTGCAAATGCGGGGAACATTGTCATGCGTAACCTTATGGGCGGGGGATTCCTCGGTCCGGTTATGCCGGTCTGCACTGATGCCGAAGCCATTGCCGGGGTTTTGACCTATAAGGACGTGGAAGCCCTGCCCAAGGTTCCGGACCTTGCGGTGATCTGCCTGCCCCTTCAGGATTGTCCGCCGTTAATTGAGAAGCTCAGTGAGATAGGGGTCAAAGCCTGCGCCCTGATCGGTCCGGGATTCAGTGCCATTCCCGAAGAAGAGCGGATCAGGCTGCGTGCGGACCTGCTCCGGGCGGCCAATTCCCCGCAGATGCGTATTCTCGGCCCTAAGAGTCTCGGCTTCATGGTTCCGGCACTTAATCTTAATGCCAGCCTTGCGCCTCTTCCGGCTAAAGCGGGCAAGATTGCTTTTGTTTCCCAGTCGGACAGCTTTATCCCCACGGTTCTGGACTGGGCGGCCACCAATGATATCGGTTTTTCCCACGTGGTCTCGCTGGGCAGCCGCATCGACCTCACTTTCGGCGATGTGCTTGATTATCTCGGCTCCGATGCCCAGACCCGTTCCATCCTTCTTTACATTGAATCCATCAACGATGCCCGTGATTTTATGTCCGCGGCCCGGGCTGCCTCGCGTAATAAACCTGTTCTGGCCATCCGTCCGGGACAGGCCCTGCAGCAGGTGACTCAGGAGCTGGCCCGTCTGGATAATGCCATGATCGCCCGTGCCGAAGAAGTTTATGATGTGGCCTTCCGCCGGGCCGGAATGCTGCGGGTGCAGACGATTGACGGAATGTTTGATGCGGCCCAGACTCTGGCCAGTCTGCGTCAGCCCGTGCGCGGCAACAGGTTGGCTATCATCGTCAACGGCACCAGTGCCGGGCTTACCGCTGCTGACGGTTTGATCCGCAGGGGCGGAAAGCTGGCCAGTCTTTCTGAAGAAACAGTGGAAAAGCTGGATAATGTTTTTGACGGTGAGTGGTCCGGCTCCAATCCGGTGACCATCAAATTCGACACCTCCGGGCAGAAATATCTCGATGCTCTCAAAATCCTGATCAAAGACAAGGGCGTGGACGCCGTGCTGGTGGTCCATGTGCCTTTTGCCGGAGTTACCAGCGTCGAAGTGGCGGAAGTTCTTGCCAAGGGTTTGAAAAGGGTCCGGCGCATGGTGCTGACCTCATGGCTGGGATCAGACATGTCCCGCAAGTCCCGCAAGATTTTTTCCCAGCACGGCATTCCCACATATGAGAGCGCAGATCAGGCTGTGCGGGCTTTCATGTATATGGCCGAGTACCAGCGCAACCAGGAGCTGCTTACAGAAACCCCTGATTCATTGCCTACGGACTTTTTCCCGGATACCACAACCGCCCGCGAGACTGTCCACAAGGCCCTTTCCGAAGGGCGGCAGGAGCTTAATGAGCCGGAAGCGCGCAAGGTTCTTGCTGCTTACGGTCTGCCCGTGGTTGAGACAAAGGTGGCTGTCTCCGCCCGCGAGGCGGTCATTGCCGCTGATGAGATCGGTTGCCCGGTGGCCCTTAAAATCCGTTCCCCGCAGATCAACCAGCCTTATGATGTGGGCGGGGTTGTCCTTGACCTTGAAAGTACGGAAAAGGTCTGGGAAGCGGCGGCGACCATGCTCACCCGCGTCAATCGTCAGCGTCCGGACGCATATATCGAAGGATTCACAGTCCAGAAGATGGGCCGCAGGCTGGGCGCGCACGAACTTTTTATTTCCGCATCCGCGGACTCCACCTTCGGGCCGATAATCCATTTCGGGCACGGGGGCATGACCCGCGAGGTGGTTCGCGATCAGGCCGTGGCCATGGTTCCGCTGAATATGAGCCTTGCCCGCGAACTGATCAGCAGGACCCGTATTTCGCGGTTGCTTTCGGGAACTCCAACCCAGCCCCCTGCGGACATTGACGATCTTTGTCTGACCTTGATACAGGTCTCGCAGCTGTTTATCGATATCCCCCAGATCGTGCATCTGGATATCAACCCCCTTTACGGGGATGACACCGGAGTGCTGGCTCTCGGAGCCAAGATTCTGGTGGCCGAGTGCCGGGAGGACTGCCCGCAGCTGGCTATCCGGCCCTACCCGCGTGAACTGGAAGAATGCGTGGTGCTTCGTGACAGCAGGCAGGTCACCCTGCGCCCCATCCGTCCGGAAGATGAGCCTGCGCATTATGAGTTTCTGGCCCGGGTTTCCGATGAAGATATGCGTATGCGCTTTTTCGGGGTGGTTCGCCGGGATTTCGACCATAAAGATATGTCCCGCTTCACTCAGATCAACTATGACCGCGAGATGGCTTTTATTGCCACGGCCATGAATGAAGAGGGAAATCCTGAAACACTCGGCGTGGTGCGCACCTCCACCAAGCCGGATAATTCCGAGGCGGAGTTCGCCATTGTGGTCCGTTCCGATCTTAAGGGAACCGGGCTCGGTTCCATGCTTTTTCATAAGATAATCAGTTATACCAAAGAACGCGGCACCCATTGGCTGGTGGGGCAGACTCTTTTTGAAAACAAGGCCATGCAGGGCCTTTCCCGCAAATTCGGTTTCGAGATAAACGAGAATTATGATGAGGATCTTGTTGAAATGCGTCTGGACTGCACCAAGCTGGAAGATGGGACGGAGTAGATTTGACTTTTCCAGAACCTGCAACAAGTCGCCGCAAGGCTCTTGTAATCAACGTATTTAAAGTCCTCCTCGCCGGGGGACTTCTTTTCTGGCTGGTTAAGTCCGGGGGAATCCGCCTTGAATATCTGACGGTGGATACTGAATCCCTCCCGCTTCTTATTGCGGCCTGTGTGCTTATCGCCTTTGGGATGGGGGTGGCTGCTTTTCGTTATATGGAGTTGCTGAAAGGGGCCGGATTGTCCATTTTTCTGAAGGACAGTTTCAGGATTTCGGCCATAATGTATTTTTTTATTCAATGCGTGCTGGGAGCCGCCAGCGGCGATGTGGCCCGCTATTTTTACACCGTCCGTATTACCGGTCAGGGCGCGAAAATCGGGGCGGCCATTATTGTGGACCGTATTATCGGTCTTATGAGCTTGCTTTCCATCAGCAGTCTGGGGGTAATTATTAACTGGTCGCAGCTGGAACATTCATCTGAATTAAAGATAATTGTTCAACCTGTGCTGGTCCTGTTCGGTCTGGTCTGGCTGGGTTTGCTGATCGGGTTTCCGCTGTTGATGCATCTGGGTGTTTCCGAATCCGGACAGAGCAGATTTTTCAGGGGTTCGAAACTTGGCGAAAAGATCGGGGAGGTTGTCACTGCTCTGCTGCTCTACCGCAATTCAGTCATGACTGTTTTGCGGATCGCAGGATTGACGGCCTTGCAGCAACTTGCTTTTATTTTTTCTATTTACCTGCTTTCCCGGATTCAGAACCTGCCGCAGTCTCCGGATTTTAATGAAATATTTATTGCCACCCCCCTTTCTTTTCTGGCCGGGATCATCCCTGCCCCTGCTGCCGGGCTGGGGGTCAATGAAGCGGCCTTTGAGACCCTGCTTTTTCTGGTTTCAAGCGGAACTGTTACCGCCGGGGCATCTATCTATCTCATGTATAGAATCTGGACCACCCTGTTCAGCCTGAGCGGGTTGTTTTTTCTCATGCGTTCAAAAAAATAAAAACCATGTCGGGCCGTTCAGTGAGGTAAAAACGTTCTTGCGAAGGCTTACCTGAGTGAAGGACCGGACATGGTTTTAAGGAACCCTGTCTTTTGCAGGTTGTTCCTGACACCCTCCCGATTGATGTCTTGCATATCTGATCGACCTGCGGCGGAAAAACTTTACAGACTGTCACGAAGTAAATTATCCGCCTCCCCTTGCATAAACATGGTTACGCTATGTATGGTCCTTTTATAACGTTTAAAAATTGCAAACGGCGGAGCATTCATTGAAGAACCTGTTCATATTTTTCACCATTGCATTTCTGCTTAATTTATCAGGAGCGCCCTGCGCAGCCTTTAACGGAACCGCCGCTTCCGGCTCAGCAAAGAAGATGGGTGCCGATCAGGCTCTGGTGCTGCTTATGGAAGGCAACCTGCGTTTTGTGAAAGGCAGCAGCGTATACCCCAACCAGACCTCCCACCAGCGCAAGGTGCTGGCCCTGCAGGGGCAGAATCCTTTTGCCACGGTGGTTACCGCTTCAGATTCGCGGGTTGACCCGGTACTTATCTTTGACCGCGGTCTGGGTGATCTTTTTACCGTGCGTCTTGCGGGAAATGTGGCCGGAACCGATACTCTTGCTTCGGTGGAATATTCCATGCTGGCCCTTGAAACCCCGCTGCTGGTGGTCATGGGCCATACCCGTTCCACTCTCATCAGGGCGGCCATTGATAAAGTGGAATTAAAAGGACATCTGGTACAGCTGCTGGGCAAGCTCGAACCGTCCATCAGAATGACCCGTGTGCTCTACCCCTCGCTCAAGGGCGGGGAACTGGCGGATAAGGTGGCGGAGACCAATGTGCGTCAGGTGATGCGCGAAATACTGGGGCAATGTCCGGCCATTCTTGAGAAGGTCCGTTCGGGCAAGGCACAGCTTATGGGAGCTGTTTACGATACTGACACCGGTGCGGTTCGCTGGCTCGGTCCATAAAAACAGTAAAAAATCCTGTTAAATTAAGGCAGTCTCGTGCTATGTTTTATAGTGCGAGGTTGCTTTTTTTGTGTGTAAGTATCTAGATTATATATTTTATTGCGGAGCGGTAAGAGCGAATGGTAATAGAACATAGTCATATTTTCAGAAAGAGTCTGAAACTATTTGCTCTGATTTTTATTTTGTCGGGCAGTATGGTGGCCGGTATTATGTGTGTGTTTTACCACGCCGAGAACAACAGCCACTTAGAGCAGATGAAGATGCGGGAACAGGCCTCCGTGAATCTTCAGGAAGAAGTAACCAAAGACAGTTTTGACTTTATTGTCAGCGATCTTCTTTTTCTTGCCGGACAGACAGCTCTGACTGATTTTTGCAATTCCGATGATAATGGGGAAAGGCATTGGCTCGAAAAAGAGTTCTACAATTTTTTGTTTTGTAAAAAGAAATACAATCATGTGGTTTTTTTGGATAAATCAGGAAAGGAAAAAGTAAGAGTAAACTATAATAAAGGTGATCCCTGGGTAGTTTTTGAAGGAAAACTTCAGGATAAGTCCCGGCGTTATTACTTTGAAGACAGCATTGCTCTTGATGAGCGCGAAGTTTTTATTTCTCCCCTTGATTTGAACATTGAGCGCGGCCATGTTGAAAAGCCGTTCAAACCGATGATCAGGTTTGGGACTCCGATTTTTGATGCTGAGGGCAACAAGGACGGAGTGTTGATATTCAACTATCTGGCCGAGGACCTTTTCGAACGTATTTCAGGAATTGATGCTTCTTCTGCAAGTGTGAAAATGATGCTTAATTCCAAGGGGTACTGGCTCATTGGGCCGGACCGGGAAAGCGAATGGGGGTTTATGCTGCCTGAGAGGAAAGATGTTTCTTTTACCAACGCATATCCGCAGGAATGGAAGCGTATACTCAAGGATAAGCAGGGGCAGTTCTGTACTGATAACGGGCTGTTTACTTTTACGACCATCCATCCCCTGCGCGAGGGGTACCGTTCCAGTACCGGTGCCGCCGGACCTTATTTGCCCAGCAGGATGATGGTCAGCTCTGCCGGATATTTCTGGGTGCTGGTTTCGCACATGCCTGAAGCGGTAATTTCAAGAGGTTCCAGCCAGCTGCTTTCGGGGATGCTGATGCTGGGCGCAATTCTTTTTGTGGTTGTGGCTGCCGGGGCTCTGGCCGTAGCCATGGCCTTGACCAGAAGGCGGATTTATCAGGAGCGGCTGATCAACATGGCCATGCATGATTCCCTGACCGGACTGCCTAACCGCAAGCTGTTTTTTGATCGTCTGGAAACCATGATCAGAGAGGCGGAGCGGTACGGGCGGGCTTTTGCCCTTGTTTATATTGATCTGAACGGGTTCAAGAAGATTAACGACAATCTCGGGCATACTGCCGGAGATGAGCTGTTGATAATTGTCAGCCGTCTGCTTGAAAAAAGTTTGCGTAAATCAGATACCGTGGCCCGTTTGGGAGGGGATGAATTTGCGGTCCTGCTTCCGGAAGTGGGAACTCCGGCCCGGCTCAAGGAAGTCTGTTCCAAGATCTATGGAGAGTTGTCTGTTCCGGTTAAATTGGGTCAGAAGTCCGTGCAGATCAGCCTGAGTGCCGGAGCCGCCCTTTTTCCCCTGCACGGAGGAGATGCCGGGACTCTGGTCAAACTTGCCGATTCGGCCATGTACAGTGCCAAGAAAAACGGTAAGGACGGTTGTGTCATGGTTGAAATTTGTGAACCGGAAGATCAGTCCACCTGAATCTCGTAGGCTTTGAGTTTGCGGTACAGGGAGCTTCGTTCCAGTCCCACGGCCTCGGCAAGTTTTGAAACGTTGCCTTTGTATTCACGCAGTTTGGCTTCAAGGAACTGGGCTTCAAAATCAGCACGGGCCTTCTTGAAATCCACTTCACCTTCAGGAAGAGGCAGGGGCAATTGCTCCTGATCAGGATTTGCACTTTCGTTGCGCGGTCCGTCTGCGATTTCCGGGGGCAGTTTGTCCGGGCCAACTTCTTTGCCGCCGTACATGATCAGCATTCTTTCCACGAAATTTTTGAGTTCACGGACATTGCCGGGCCATGAATATGCGGTCAGCACTTTCAGGGCCTGATCGGTGAAAGTCAGTGCCTTGAATCCGTGCTGGCGGGTCAGGCGGGTGATGAATTCCCCGATGAGCATGGCGATATCCCCGGCCCGGTCGCGCAGGGCCGGTACTTCAAGCGGGAAAACTTTGAGCCGGTAATAAAGGTCTTCGCGAAAATTTCCGTTCTTGATTTCCTGAAAGAGATCTTTGTTGGTGGCCGCGATAACGCGTACATCAACATTGATGGTTTTACGGCCGCCGACTCTTTCAAAACGCTGTTCCTGCAGGATTCGCAGGATTTTTGCCTGCGTCTTCAGGCTCATATCACCGATTTCATCCAGAAACAGGGTGCCGTTGTCAGCCAGCTCGAATTTACCTTCCTGTGCTTTTTCAGCTCCGGTGAAGGCTCCTTTTTCATGCCCGAAGAGTTCCGATTCAATCAGTTCTTCGGGAATGGCAGCACAGTTCACTGCTACAAGGGGCTTGTCCGAGCGTTGGCTCTGGGAATGAATGGACCGGGCCACGATTTCTTTTCCTGTTCCGTTTTCCCCGGTAATGAGTACCCATGCGTCAGTGGGGGCAACCTGCCCGATAACTTCGCGCATGGAAGCTATGGATTCGGAATCCCCGGTCAGTTTTGCCGGTTGTTCTGCGGCAATACGGGTGCGCAGGGCCTTGTTTTCCGATTGCAGGCGGGAAAATTCCACGGCTTTTTCAGCGGTGATGACCACTTTCTCAAGGGAAAGCGGTTTTTCAATGAAATCAAAAGCACCTTTTTTGATGGCCGAGACTGCGGTTTCAATGTTGCCGTGGCCGGAGATCATGACCACCGGAAGCCAGTCCCATTCCTTTTTGACCCGCTCAAGAACTTCAAGGCCGTCCATGCCCGGAAGCCAGATGTCCAGAAAAACAAGGTCGGGCTGATCATCGGCAAGATGGTCAAGAGCCAGTTCCCCGCTTTCCGCTTCGCTGACCTCAAAACCTTCATCTTCAAGGATTCCGCGCAGGGAATACCTGATGCCGTCTTCGTCATCCACAATCAGTATGCTTTTACTCATTTATTGTTCCGTTTAGGTATCAAAAGAAAAATTGTCTTCTTCAATCAGCTGTGTGCAGGCATCAACCACTTCGGGATCATACGATGTTCCCCGTCCGCGCGCAATTTCGGCCATGGCTTTGGGCAATCCCAGCGCTGCACGGTAGGGTCTATGGGAGCTCATGGCTTCCACCACATCAGCCACGGAGATAATCCGGGCCTCCTGCAGGATGCTCTCGCCGCTCAGGCCGTTGGGGTATCCGCTGCCGTCGAGGCGTTCATGGTGCTGGAGCACTATCCGGGCCACGGGCCAAGGAAAAGAAATTCCTTTGAGGATTTCGTATCCGGCTTCACAGTGGGTTTTCATCAGGTTGAATTCAAGGTCGGTCAGCCGGGTCGGTTTGGACAGGATTTCCGCCGGGATGGAAATTTTACCCACATCATGCAGGATTCCTGCGATTCTGATGCTGTTTATTGTTTCGGAAGAAAGTTCCATTTTTACAGCTATGCGGCAGGCCAGTTCCGCCACCCGCTGCTGGTGTCCGGAGGTGTAGGGGTCGCGCTTCTCGGACATGGCGGTCAGGGAGACCACTGTTTCATCAAAGATGCGGTTCATCTGTCTCAGGCTTTCTTTGAGAGCGCTTTCCGTGTGGTGTTTGTAGAGAGCCATCTCAATAGTCAGGTTAAGCTCCCGGTCTTCAAAGGGCTTGATGATGTAGCCGAAAGGCTCGGTGATTTTGGCCCGTTTCAGGGTGTCGTTGTCCGCATAGGCGGTCAGGTAGACTATGGGTATGCTCTGGGTCCTGTTTATCATGGCGGCGGTGTCAATGCCGTCCATTTCCCCTTCCAGCATGATGTCCATGAGGATCAGGTCCGGATTGCATTCTTTTACTTCCTGCACGGCCTGCTCTCCTGAAGAGGCCAATCCGGCCACATGGTAACCGAGGGCTTTGAGCCGTCCCTGTATATCCAGCGAAACAATAGCTTCATCCTCCACAACCATTATGCGGGGAGGAAGTTTGTTTTCTGCTTTTTTTTCAGAATATGAAATCATGTAAAATCCGTTTGTTGCTGGTCAGTGTATAGAATAAAAGCACTGCTGCGACTATAAGGTAGTATACTAAACGATATTATAAGTATCAGGCAAGCATAACGGAAAATATATCAGGTCGGCAGTTCCAGCACAAATATTGTCCCGTGCGGTTCGGCAGGCTTAACTCTGATGAATCCCCGGTGGTCGGTAACAATGGATTTGACAATGGTCAGCCCCAGCCCGGTGCCGCTTTTTTTGCTGGAGAAATACGGCTCAAACATGCGTGAGCGTTCGTCAGCGGAAAGTCCGGGACCGTTGTCCTGCACTTCAATGCGCAGCCAGCCCAGAGTGGCGTCGTGCATGGCAGTGACGGTTACCGCCGGGTTTTCGCAGTTGTCCAGAGCTTCCGCCGCATTGGTCAGCAGATTGATCAGGGTTCGGCGCATGGCCTCGCGGTCCAGTTCCAGTTGCGGAAGTTCTCCGTCATAACTGAGGGACCAGTTGATGTTGCTGTGGCTGTTGCGGTACATGCTGACCACCTCTTCCAGCAGAGGGGCTATTTTATCCGGCACAAGGCGCACTTCCGGAAGTTTTGCGTAGGCGGAGAATTCCTGCACCATCTGTTGCAGATGTTCCACCTGCGAGATAATCAGGTCCGTGGATTCGCGGAAGACATTGTCTTCGATCTCAGGACCGAATTTACGCTGCAGCCGCTGGGCGGAAAGCTTGATGGGTGTAAGCGGGTTCTTGATCTCATGGGCGATGCGCCGGGCGACTTCGCGCCATGCGGCAATGCGCTGCATTTTTTCCAGCTCGGTAATATCTTCGAAAACAGCCACGATACCGGTGCTGGATTCCCCGGACTTGAGGGCCACTACGTTGACCAGAAATTTTCTGTGCCGTCCTTCCACGGTGAGGGAGAGCTGGCGTTGCCATTGCGAATATGGGCTGGTGGCCATATGCGAGCGCGCTTCGGCAATGAGCGAGGCCAGATCGCCTTCGGATAGCAGGGCCAGCGGGTCTTTGCCGTGCACAAAGCGGGCTTCAATGCCCAGCATTTCTTCAATGGCCGAGTTGACGGTGCTGATTTTCCCTTCTTCATTGAGGGAGATAACCCCGGCAGTGATGTTGTTGAGTACCGCTTCCATGTAGCGGCCCCTGCGCTCCAGTTCCTGATTCTGCTGGGCCAGCCGGTCGTTGGCGGTTTTCAGGCTTTTCTGGCTGTCTTCAAGGTCTTCGGCCATGCGGTTGAAGCTTTGGACCATGAAGCCCAGTTCATCGTCGGAGCGGTCTTCAAGACGCACTGTGAGGTCACCGCGGGCAATGCGCTGCGAACCTGCGGCCAAAGCCTGAATGGGCGCGGAAAGCTCCTTGGAAAGCCGGAACCCGAACCAGATGGAACCGAGGATAATCAGCAGGGTGGTCACGCCCAGCGTCAGGTAAAGGCTCATCTTGAGCGGGTATTTCAGGGTTTTGAGCTGCTTGTATTCATCAAGGCCGCGCACAACCCGGTCCAGCTTGTAGAGAAGTCCCTGCCCGATGTTTTCCCCGATGATCAGAAATCCGGTCTTGCCATCGTCAACGGGCAGGATGCCGATGACCATGTCGTTGCCCGGCATGGGGTGGATGGTGGACCAGAAGCGGGGGTTCTTTTTCATGTCTTCCCAGTCCACTTTGGCATTGATTTCCGACCATGCCTTGTCCCACGATCCTTGTGAATACCAGTTGATTTTTTTGCGGTCCGGGCGGATAACACCCAGCAGTCCTAGGTCATATTCACCCAGTTTTTTGCCCAGAAATTTTTTCATGGATTTACCGCCCCATGCGTAGCGGCTTTCCTTGATGGTTTCGAGGATGTTGTCTCCGCGCCGTTCCAGTCCTTCCTGCGCCGAGGCGTAAAAAGCCCGGCCCAGCTCAAGGGACTGGACCATGGATTCCTCAACCTGATTCTTGAACCAGTAGTCCACGGAAATCTGCACAAACTGCATGGCCATGAAAAACATGAGCAGGGTCGGCACAAGAGAGAGGGACATGAAGGAGAGGACCATGCGCGTTCGCAGCTTGGAGCCCAGCACCCTGCGCCGTCGCTCCAGCAGCAGCTTGACCCCGTTGCGGACCACGATGAAGAGGACGATGAGCAACAGGATGAAGTTCAGGTTGAACAGCCCCACGAAAAGGTAGGAGTTGACCCCGATGTACTTCAGCTGCACAAAACCCAGCCCCACAAAAACCATCAGGCAGAAGAAGGCAATGTAATATTCGCGCTGCCTGCGCTTGCGTTCCTTGGTGTCCGGCACACTTATTTTGATGTTCTGTTCGGTCATGGCGTCCCTGAAATCAATAGGTGAAATCCAATTGGTAGGTTGCGGCGGGGATTATATCCCATGACCAGAAGAAAAGGGTGTTCCGGAGCCATGCCGGAACCTCGGTGCGGTCAAGGCGGACCTTGAGCCGTAGATTGTAGCGTTCGCCCCTTTGCAGGGTCGACCATGGTCCGAGATCGAGGATGATGTTTCTCCATTCTTCGCGGAGCAGGATACTCAAACTTTTGTTTTTGAAGATTTTGTTGCTGCCTTGTTTTTCCAGCACAAACAGGTTTGAAAGGGAGTCGAAGTATAATTTGTTGGTGTAGGTCTTGCCGGCCATTTCCGAATCAAGCCAGATATCTTTATGTTCGTACAGGGAGGCTTTGCAGATCAGCTTGAGTTTGATGCCGTTATGCAGGGCTTCTTCCACCTGTGCGTCGGCAATGAGTTCAATGCCGAAGCGGGCCATGATTGATCCGGCCTGATTGTCCAGGACCATGTTTTTAAGCTGCAGGGAACTGGCCTGTGCTGCTGCGGGAAGGAAAAGAAAAGCCAGCCACAAGCACAGCCCTCTCCACGCTGTGGAGAGCAGAGCGGTCTGCCGGGCCTTGATCATTGATGTTTCCGCTTTCATTAGAATTATATTCCTCCCTTTCCGGGCTTAACCTACCAGCCGCCAATCATTTGTTCAACACTATGATTGCGGCATGTTACAATTGATATGAAACTGTCTTTTCGGATCATAATGATGTACTAATGATAGATCGGAGCCATAGCGGAGGTCGTATAATCACATGCTCAATAAAATTCGAGAACAATGGAACAGGTTGAATCGTCCGGGCAAGGCCGGGGTGGTTTTTGCCGGAGTGCTTATATTTTACACTCTCGTCGGTTTTCTGCTGATTCCTTTCACCCTCAAGAAAGTCGCTCTTGCCAAGTTGCCGGAAGTATTGAATAGGCCGGTGCAGATCGAGCGGGTGGCTTTTAATCCCTACACCCTTGATCTTTGTCTGGAAGGTTTTGCCATCGGCAAAAAAGAAGGGGAAGGTAATCTTTTTGCCTTCAAGCAGTTTAACCTCAATTTTGATTCTTTTTCCATTTTTCGGCTTTCCCTGATTCTGGACCAGATCAGGATAGTCGATCCGCTGGTGGACTTATCTATTTTCCGGGGCGGCAGCAGCGTTTCCGACCTTATACCGGAAGGGGATGTGGAGGAGGAACCGCAGAAGGACGAAGTTGAAGCAGAAAAGTCCATGTTTCCCTTCATTGTCCGCGATCTGGATGTCACCAACGGAACCTGCAGGGTTTACGACAAAGTTCGCGATGTGCGTCACGAGATTGCCGGGCTTGATCTTTATGTTCCTTTTACCTCTTCCCTGAGCCGGGATAATGAGAAACAGGTTCATCCGACCCTCAATATGGTCATCAACGGAACGCCTTTTGTCATGAAGGGTCATACCCTGCCCTTCAACCAGAGCCTGCGTACTGAGTTCGATTTTTCACTCAAAAACGCGCAGCTGGCCGAATACTGGCCTTATCTGCCCATCTACGAGACCACCGAGCTTAAAAGCGGGAGCCTGAGTTCCGATCTGGTCCTTTCCTTTGAGCGCGGAGATTCCCTGCTGCCGCGGGTGCTCATCAGCGGTAAGGCCAATATTTCCAAATTCGACCTTGCTGCCAGAAAAGGCCCTTCCCTGCTGAAGTTTACTGATCTTGATGTTGAGTTGGAAGAGGTCAGCATTTTACAACGTCTGGTCAAGATTTCCTCCATCAGGCTGAATGATCCTTATCTCAAAGTCGGTCTAAAGGAAGATGGCAGCCCGGATCTGCTTGACTACCTTGCCCCGTCCATTGAAGCCGGTGAGGAATCTAAAAAGGCCGAAGACGGAACCGAGGCTGAAGGAGGCCCGGCACTGGCCGCGCTGGTCAAGGATTTCAAGCTTCAAGGCGGGGTGGTGGATTTTACAGACAATGCTTTCGGCAAAGGATTCAACAAGAAAATCGGCCCGATCATGGTTCATGCCGGAAACGTAAGTACGGCTGAGAATGCGGCCGGAACGTGGGATTTTCGTATCGGTTCCAATGCCACCGAGATCATCAGCGGACAGGGCGGCATGAGTGTTGTGCCCCTTGCTGTAAACGGTTCTGTGGCTTTGGAAGATCTGGATATACCGGACTACCATGCTTATCTGGACGATCCCCTGCCTCTTGATGTTGCCGGAGGCAAGGTCGGGCTGGGCAGTTATTTCAGTTTTGCTGCGCAGAACGGGACCATGCGGCTGCAAAATATCCGGGTCAATGTTGACGGTCTGAACCTGCAACCAAAGGGCGGCGGCAAGACCCTGATCGGTCTCGGCGGATTTGCCATGACCAACGGCACCGTGGACGTGAACAAGAAGTCCGTGGTCATTGATTCCATTGATCTGAACAAGCTGCTCATCAAGCTCATGCGGGACAAAAAAGGAATTGACCTGCTCAAGCAGATTGAAAAACATCAGCAGAATGCCAAGTCCAAGCAGCTCGGTGTTCCTGCCAAAGAGCCTGATGATTCCGCAGAAACAACTGAGTCCTCTGATTCAGAGGGTGAACCGTGGCAGGTGGCCCTGAACAGGTTCAGTCTCAGGAATTCAGGATTTGAATTCACCGACAGGGCAGCCACTAAAAAGACTGTCACCGATATCAGCGATATCACCATCGGGGTCAACGGGCTGACCTATCCGGAAAAGACCCCCCTCAGGCTGGATTTTTCCGCTCTGGTCAACAAGCGCGGTTCCATCAAAGTCAGCGGTCAGGCCGGACCGCAATCCCTGAAAGGCAAAGGCAGTGTGCGGGTCCGCAAGCTGCGGTTGCGTGATTTTAACGGCTACCTGCCGCCCGAAATGCAGTTGAATATCGCCCGTGGACATATTGATGTGAACGGGAACTGGAATTTTTCCGCTGCAAACGAACCTTCAGCCGGATATCAGGGCAAGGTGCAGCTCAAGGACCTGCTCATCCGCGATAATCAGGGCAATAAGCAGTTTTTCCATATGGATGATCTGGCCGTACGTGAGATCGATTTCCGCTCCGCACCGCTCAAGGTCAAGGTCGGTTCCATTGCTGTTTTGGCTCCGCAGGCAAATCTTGAGCGCGAGCAGGATGGCACTTTCAACGTTGCCCGCATGCTGACCGGGAAGCGGGCCGAACCCGTGAACGAAGAAGCTGTGGAAGAGCAGGCCGAGCAGGCAGCGGAGAAGGCTGAAGTGGCTCAGTTGGATGGCGTTGCCCCTGCTGACGGAGTTGCCGAATTGCAGGCTCCCACAGCTGAAGAGAAAAAAGAAAACAATATTTTTATAGATAAAATTTTCATGAGCAACGGCACGGTCACTTTCAAGGATTACGCCGTTTCCCCGGCCTTTGAGCTGGACATCACCAAAATGCGTTCTGCTGTGCGCGGTCTTGAACTGCCGCACGGGCAGCGCACCGACCTTTCTTTTAATGCCACCCTTGATAAGCAGTCACCGCTGGTGGCGGAAGGTTTTTTGCAGCCCACAACCGAAGGTGCGGATACCGACATCAACATATCCCTTGCCAATCTGGATATGACCCAGCTCTCGCCTTACACCGAAAAGTTCATCGCCTATCCGGTCAGTACCGGGATGCTCAGTTCCGATGTGGGGGTCAAGCTGCGTGGCAAATTGATTGCCGTGGATAACGTTTTCGACATCTACCAGTTTGAGGTGGGTGAGAAGGTCGACAATCCCGACGCTCCCAGCATTCCCATCGGTCTCGGGCTGGCCCTGCTTAAGGACAGCAGCGGTAATATCCGCCTCGACATCCCTGTTGAAGGCGACCTCTCCGACCCGCAGTTCAAGCTGGGTCGGGTTATCGGCCGGGCCATCGTCAATCTGCTGGTTAAAGTCGTAACTTCACCGTTTGCGTTGATCGGTTCAATGTTCGGCGGCGGTGAGGACATGGATGTAATGGCTTTTGAGCCGGGTAAGGACGGTTTCAAGGAAGGTGAGCAGGCCAAGGTTGAGTCTGTTGCCAAGGCCATGACCGAACGACCGGGGCTCAAGCTTGAGATCAGCGGCTTCACCGCGCCGGAAGATATCCCGGCCATGGAAGAAGCCGAGTTCCGCAGGCAGGTGGCTATGCCCAAATTTCTCGATCTTGAAGGTGATGAAAACGCGCCTGAATCTGTTGACGAAGTAGTGGTCAGCGAGGAAGAATATCCTGAATATCTGGAAACGGCCTATAAGGATGCGACCTTTGAGAGACCCACAAACTTCCTTGGCATAGTGGTGGCCCAGCCTGTTCCTGATATGGAAAAGGCCCTGCGTGATAACATCAAGATTACCGACACGCAGTTGGCCGAACTTGCCCGGAAAAGGGCAGAACTGGTGCGGACTATTTTGGTCGAGCAGTCCGGCATCGGAGCTGAACGTGTGTTTTTGAAAGGCATGTCCGCCACCGGAAAAGGTGCCGGGCCGCGTGTTGAGTTGGGATTGCAATAAGGAAGATTTGATGCGCTTTGCGCTTTTGATGAAATGAGTTTGCCTCCGGCGGCCAAAGAAACTTTTTGGAAAAAGTTTCTCTGGACTCTTCAAAAACTTTTATTAGGGCTTCGCCGCTGGGGTTGTGAAAATTTACGGAATATATTCGGAGGTATCTTATGAATTGGATGAAAAAAGTAATCTACGCACTTTGTCTGGTTGCCGTTATGGCTGTTGTTTCCGGCTGTGAAGATAACGAAGGTGCGGGCGAAAAGCTCGGCAAGCAGTTTGATCAGGCCATGGAACAGGCCAAAGATAAAATGGATGAAATGAGCGGTCAGGCTAAGGATAAAGCCCGGGAGGCTTTGGATAAGGCCAAGGAGAGCTTGGATAATTAAGTCTCGGATAATTGATTTTTTTACTCGTCCCTGTTGACGCGTTACTCACCTACCAACGCGTTTTGAGGGGGATGGTGATTCAAAAGGGGAAGGGGGAACTTTTTGGCGGTAGCAAAAGTTCCCCCTTCCCCTTTTGCCGCCGGAGCAACGGTGGCAAAAGTCAAGCTACGCAGGCTGCTCAGACCAATATTGGTCGTTAGCAATTAGGGCATTCAAAATGCCAAGTAACTTTCTCATTGATGCGACCATCGCAACTTTATGAGCTTTGCCAGCGTCAATTAAA
>NZ_VOIQ01000025.1 GCF_010470675.1 Desulfovibrio sp. JC010 | reverse complement strand
CTTTTCTCCAAAATAAACACAATTTTCCCTTCTGATCCCAAATCTGACTTTGGTCGCACAAACTTGAGCTTTTCAAATTAAATCGAACGGAAGAAAGCATAATAAAACCCCGCTTTCCGAGAAAAGCGGGGTTAGTCAGCAATCTGAGGATAGCAGTCAATATGACTGCTATCCTTTTTTATAATAAATTTGGCTGTTGCGCCGGGATATTTATGCTTTTTTGACCACGGAAGTCTTAAGCATCATGGAGCCGAAGCCGGGGATTTTGCATGAAATATCATGTACGCCGTCTTCAGGTTCCACCAGTCTGATGTTTTTGACTTTGGTGCCTTTTTTGATGTCGGAAGATGCACCTTTGACCTTGAGGGTCTGGGTGACGATTACGGTGTCGCCGTCAGTGAGGACCACGCCATTTACGTCTTTATATACTTTTTCAGCAGCGTCTTCGGGCTGAAATTCAAGGCTGCACTCAGGACAGATGAGTACACTGCCGTCAGAGTATACGTATTCAGATTTGCACTGCGGGCAATTAGGTAAGTTTTCCATTGTCTTGAAACTCGTGGTTTGAGGTTGGTTATTATAATAAAAATGTTCCTGATAGTCGGGCGCAGTATTTGCTATTTGGCTTGATTTGTAAATCGTAAATTATGCAATGGGACGGGGCTGACTGCATCACTCTTCCCGGCCTCCCACGATGGGCAGCAGTACCGCGCCGCCTGCCAGCACCAGCACTGTTCCTATTGCGGGCAGGGTTCCGTAACCGAAAGCTTCAGCCAGAAAACCTGCGGCAAAAGCACTGAGCACCGCGGCAATGGCTGTCGTGGCGTTGAAGATTCCCACCGCCGGGCCTTCCTCCATATCGGAAAGCTGTGCTGCGAACGCTGTCCCGGCTACAATGAGCGGTGACCATGCAATGGGCTGGATAATGAACATGACCGGAGCCAGCCATGTATTCATACCGGTATCAATATAGGCCAGCAGGGCCAGCCCAAGTTGCGAGATGAGGGTCATAACCGTACCGATCATGACAACCTTTCCGTCACCTATTTTTTTGCCGATGACACCGGATGGCGCGTAGGCGAAAATTCCGAGAAAAGCGGCAATGGCATAGTAGGTTGAGGACGGCCCGGCAGCGATGGAATATGCTGATTTCATGAAGAGCGGATAGAGGTTGTAGATGATCCAGGTGCCGAACTGGATCATGAACCAGCTGATGATGAATCTGCCGTATGGTGTTTTGGCCTTTTTAGCCAGTTGCAGCAGATGTTGCCCGTTGAACCGTTCATAATGGTGTGTCTGCGGCAGTGCTCCGCGCGTAGTCATGTGGCGGCGTCTGTCCAGTTCTGGGGCTTCAGGTACATTTCTGTCCGCAGTTTTGGGAAGATCCATGCGTCCAAGAATGAACCCCGGAATCATCAACAACGCGGCGAAAATAAGACCCAGTTCCGGTTTCATCTGGAGCAGTGCGGCAAGCCCCAGCCCTACGGCCTGACCTGTTCCGTAAAAGGTCTGCAGCCAACCCACACGCTGGTCCCATTCACCCTTGGGCCGCCATTCCACAATGAACATTGCGGAAACAGTGTTCGAAGCTGCGGACCCGGCTCCCTGCAGCATGGAGAGAAGCAGCCAGAAAGGCAGATTGGACGCAGTGGGAAAGAGGGTCAGCCCAATGGCGAGCATGACGAATCCGCTTAGGAAAACAGTTTTGTGCAGGCCGGAGCGATCCGTAAAGGCTCCGATCACCGGGGCCAGCAATTGGCCGACATAAAAGAGAGCAACCACCACCCCGGCCTGTGCCGCTCCCCCTGCCTTGGCGATAACCAGCGGCAGAAGAATGGGGATGATTCCAAGTACTACCGCTCCCTGAAAAGCGTAACCTGCATACCAGCGTTCTGAATATTGTTTCCAGTTTATCATGCCGGGATTCTACTTGAGATGGACGGTGTTCGCAATGGCAGGGAAACTAAAGGAGTATTGGCAAATTATGAATGAAAGCGTAAAGCTTCAGATTAATATGATCTTACAGCATGGCACTGAACAGGCTTACTGATAAACCAGAGAAAGGGCTGATGGTATGAAAGATAAACTCAATGTCTGCGTTGTGGGTTCCTTCAGCGCAGGTGTGGCTGCTTTGCGGCAGCTGGGACATACTGTTTTACATATCACTTATTCCGGGGAACCGTTTTGCAATCTCCCGGAGATACTCGAAAAGAATGATTTTATCCCGGATCTGTTGTTGCAGGTGGAGGACCTTGGCAAAAGAACCCTGATTCAGGGGCTGGATGCTCTGGATTGCCCGACAATCTTTTGGGCCACTGATCCGCACCTGAATCTGCATTGGCACAGTCCGTATGGAAAGCTCTTTGACCTGACCTTATCCACCCAGCAGGCCATGGTCCCGTTTTTCAAAGCCGATGGTCTTTCTAATGTGCGCTGGCTTCCCGTATATGCGCCTCACATGGACTCTCCTCCTGTTTCCGGGCGGAAAAATGATATTGTATTTGTGGGCAGGCTCAGTGACCAACGCCCGGCCCGTACATGGATGGTGGAGTTTATCAGAAGCAGGATCGGTGACCGTAATTTTTCTGTAGAGCAATCATTGAGCTACGCTGAAATGCTTGAATTGTATCAGGATACTAAAATTATTCCTAACGAATCCATTCTGGGAGAGGTTAATTTCCGGCTTTTTGAGGGGACAGCATGCGGATGCCTGCTGCTCACGCAGGATTTGGGGGACGAACAGGCATCACTTTTTAAGCCGGGGCGTGAAATCGAAACGTATTCAGATGTTCTGGAATTGGAAGAAAAACTCAAATTGTATCTGGGTAACGACAGTCTGATCCAGAAGATGGGGCAGGCCGCTTATGAGCGGGTTCAATCCGAGCATCTGGCCGTTCACCGCATTGAGCGGATTCTGCAATATGCAGATGATGCCGTGCGCAGCAGGGCCGAAGGTGCAGAAGCTGAAAAATGGTTTGCCATCACCGCTGCTGCCATGTGGGAGTCCGGCCTGCTTGATGTGCCGCTCGGTGATGTGACCTCGAATCTTTCCGCGCTGCTGCAGGACCCGCAGGTCGTTGTTGCTACGCTTCGTGTGCAGGCTGTCGCCGGGTTTAATTCACTGCTGGAAAAAAATATCATGACCCTGCTTGGCGGTAATCTGTTCGAAAACAGTTTTGATTTGAACCTCACAGGATCGACAGCGGCTCTGCGGCTTAACAACTGGGACGGGGCCAAAGCGTTCTGGTATCGCCATCTTAAAGGTGCAGGTAAGTCCGACATGCTGCCGCCTAAAACACCTAAGGATCTTCTCATTCTCTGGGCCAAGGAATTAAAGTACCGCAACCGTTTGTTCCGGGGAGGTTTCCCCTTTGATTTCAAAAGGCACCTGCCCAATACCGCAGTTGATTGTCTTATGTCGCTTCACAATGCATGCCCGGATGATGTTGAAATTCTGAAACTTCTCGATGTAATGCTTCGTTCGCGCAAGGAACTGGATCAAGTACGGGGAAATTTTCTGTCAGCTCTTATTATGCACGGCCAGCATGACTGGCGGCTGATCTTTGAATCTGCCCTGACTGATCTGCGCAGCTATCGCCTTGAGCCCGGTATGGAGAAAATTCTGTTAGCCAAAAAAATTGCCCGGAAGAACGGGCAGGAAAGGGCGTTTGCCATGGCCTTGAAAGGCCGTGATGAGTCGGGGTTGATATCTGTGCGGATGGGGGAAGGTTAGAGGGGGAGGGGTGATATCTTTTGGTGGTCAGGATTCAATTTTTTGTATGCTTCTCAGTTCTCTTGCGTAATTTTCTATGTCTGGAAATAAAATTGAACGGCGAATGCCAAGTATGAGTAATTCTGTTTTGATCCTGTCTATATATTTTGCTGGAATAATGAATTTTTCTAAAAATGGACTTTGTTCATACTCATCCAGAGGTGTGTCCATGTCATGAAGAGTGAAGCATGACATCTGATTGAGCATCCTAAAGTCGTTCTGGCTGGCAATTACTGCAACGGGTCTAAATGAAGATGTTCTATTTTCAGGGAGTTTGAAGGCATTATGGCATCTTTCTTTTAGTTCCGGGCTTAGTGTACTTAAATTCGGCAGCGTTCCAAATTCATGTAAGGAAGAATTCAACAATCCGGGATTCAGCATGCTGATGGATGCGTCCTCTCCTTCCTTGTTGCCGGCTGTTGCGAAGTAAGCTGCGACCAAAGGGGACTCTGACCAATCAAGGAGTCGTGTTGGCAACCCATAATGCTGCATCAATACCAGCCAATCTCCATATTCTGTTTTTGCCGGACAATTATCTTTAAATATTTGTGCCTTCAGCATAAACCGCTGAATCATTTGTGATTCAAGGAGCGGATTGTAGTTTCGATATATATAAGGCAGCAGGGGCCATGATGATTTGCGCTGGCCGCGAAACCAGAGCATGTCATAGCCGGACAGTTTGATATATTCAATCAGATCAGAAATACATGTAATTGTTTTGTTGTGATGCGTCATATCTAAATCCTAGTTTGTAGCAAGATATAACCGTTTCTATTCTTGACTACAATCTCCAAAAACAGAAAAAGCCACCAAAGTTACGCCGGAAGTTGATTTCAAGGTTGCCGAAAAGATGGCTGCTGAAGGTATCAAACATTCCAAACATATGTTTGATGTTTGCCGTAATGGATTGGATATTAGTGAGTTCTCCGCATCTGCCGGGCTGGATCAAGATGTTGTCAAGGACATTACATGCATGTCTGATCTGGTACGTATTAATGGTGTGGGGCCGATTTATGCGCGGATTTTTTTGAAGATGGGAATTTATACTACTCAGGCAATCGCTGACAGCAATTGCACATCCTTATATAATGAGTTGTGTGTATGGACAGAAAAGATGAATCTTAAAGTTACGTTCAATGAGAATGATCTTCAAACTTGTATTGATATGGCGAAAGGATTGCCCGGGAATGTGTAAAAGAAAAAGCCACCAATCTTACGATTGATGGCTTCTCCGCGAAAAGTGGCGGAGCCGACGAGACTCGAACTCGCGGCCTCCGGCGTGACAGGCCGGCGTTATAACCAGCTTAACTACGGCTCCGCATATATTTATAAAGCGCGTTAAGCAGCGCTTGTTGACGGTGGTAGGCGGAACAGGGCTCGAACCTGTGACCCTCGGCTTGTAAGGCCGATGCTCTCCCAACTGAGCTATCCGCCCACGTCAGTGTGGTTTATCGTAAGCACCTTGAATGTCTGTCACCATTCGGTGTTGCTCACTGCCACGAGGAGGGATACTGCCGATGTCGGCCTGTTTTGTCAAACGAAAATTTTAATATTTTTAAAATAAATTCTATTCGTTTGAAATTGTTTGTTTTTTGTGTGCAATTCGGGCGAACTTTTCCATGCTTTCAATGGGGTTTTCGGTCTGGAAAATGTTCCGGCCGATGCAACAGCCTCGGCATCCTGATTCAAGGCCCTGCTGGGTGTTGTTCAGCGCGCCTTCCACATTCTGCCCCAGCGGCCCTCCGGTGACCAGTACCGGAACCGGGCTGGCGGCAACTGCTTTCATAAAGGTGTCCCCGTTGTTGGGGTAGGGTACGGCCACGATGTCCGGTCCCAGCTCGGCTCCGATGCGGATACAGTGGGCCACTAGGCTGGAATCATGTTCGTTGACGATCTGGCTGCCGCGCGCGAGCACTGTGGCCAGTACCGGGATACCCAGCTGATGCGCTTCATCGGTAATTTCGCCGAGATCCACCAGCATGCGGTCTTCCAGCTCATTGCCGATATTCACGTGCATGGAAACAGCGTCCGCGCCGAGGCGTAATGCTTCGGAAATGGAGCAGACGATGTTTTTATTGTACGAGGGCGAGCCGTGCCTTGTTCCGGCATTGAGCTGGATGATGAGGTTTACATCAGAAGGCACTAAGTGTCCGTAATGGCGGGCCAGTCCTTTGTTGAGGATGACTCCCTGAACACCGGAAGCGGGCAGTGATTCCAGAATGGACTGGATGGAGCCCAGTCCTTCGATCATGCCTTCATTGGCTCCGTGGTCGAGGGCCAGGATCAGCGAGTTTCCGCTTTCCTTGTCAAAAAGCCTTTGCAGGCGGCGGTTGGTTCCGTTCATTATGTTAATAAATCCTTATATTACTTGTCCGTCCAGATAAAACGGGAACCTTTCTTCCCGTTGAATCCGAGCAGCATGTCTTTATAGTATAAGCCTACAGGGCCTTTGCCTTTGGGCGGGGCGGTGAGGCTTTGTCCGGCCAGCAGGTTGGTTATGTCCTGCGGATTTTCAATTACCAGTGCCGAGCTGTCCGGTTTTTCCGGGAGCAGGCAGCGTGCGAAAGGGTCCGGCCTGAATTTATCCCGGTTGAGCTTGCCGATGTGGAATCCCTGCCAGCGCAACTCCTTGGGCAGAATTTCAAGGGCGTGTTTGTTCAGGAACATGGCCTTGCCTTTGAATTCGTATATTTCCCCTTCAGGCAGGGCGGAAAAATCAACTGAGTCCGGGATTTCGGTTTTTTTGAGATTCACTTTTTTGCCCGGAGGGTTGCAGCTGTCCGGGATTTGCAGTTCTTCCTCACCCGGTTTGCGCAGACCGCAGAGATAGAATCCCTGCCCGCCGCCGGAACCGTCCACTCGCAGTACTCCGTCCATACCCGGCAACAGCGGGTCGGCAATGGTGAATCCTTCGGGACGCGGGAGATCGAAAAGTTCATATCCCAGTTCTTCAGTGGCGAAGCGGGTCTGTTCTTCGTTCTCCTGCACATTGGTGGTGCAAGTGGAGTAGATCAGCCGTCCTCCGGGAGCCAGCAGTTCGTATGCCTTGGTCAGCAATTTGCGTTGCAGGTTGACCAGCGGGACGGTTTTCTCGCCCTTCCAGACTTCCATGGCCTTGGGATTTTTGTTCAGGGTACCCCAGCCGCTGCAGGGCGGGTCAAGTTGGATGGCCTTCCAGCTTGATGGGGGCAGGGGAAGTTTCTGGGATTCGTAATGTACAGTTGCGGTATTCACAGCCTGTACTTTGCGCAGGTTCTGACGCAGCAGTGCCAGTCGGTCACTGGACGGTTCACTGGCCAGCACGAAGCCGTTACGTCCTACCAGTCGGGCCAGCAGTCCTGTTTTACTTCCCGGAGCGGCGCACATGTCCAGCACCACATCGCCTTCCTCCGGTGCCAGCATGAGCGGGGGCAGCATTGAGGAGCGGTCCTGAATGTAAATCCGCCCGAATCTTGCGGCTACGGATTCTCCCAGCGGAAAAGGCTCTTTTTCCAGAATGCGGGCCATGGAATAAAACGGTTCCGGCCTGAATTCAAAACCCTGTGCGCGGAGCAGTTCTTCCACTGTGTCCACGTCCTTGGGGGAGCAGACCAGCCTGAATGTTCTTAAAACTGTACTCATAAATGATAGGTTGCGGCTTGAAGACATAGAAAAGTGTAGAAGCTGGGAGCCGCAAAAAATGGTAAAATTATGTAAATTTATAGCCTGATACAACTTTAGAATGACAGGCCGGATCATCAGAAAATTACAAAAAACCTTGTAAACAGGAGCAAGACAGATAAATCAGCAGCGCGTATTTGACAAGGGTCCGGGGAGGCTGTTTCCATCTTAAACTTTGCGTCCTGCTGCATTAGCTGCTACAAGCGTTTTACCCGTTTTCAAGAATGCGGCAGCTTCCGTATTGCCGGAACAGTTTGGCTTGTCTAAATGTTTTGTTGTGTAATAGATTGTAATCATAGAATATATTTCCTTAAATTTAATCTGGAGGATTAACGATGGCATTTCGTCGTTTAGTCATTTTTTTTATTGTAGCACTTTTCATGCTGACCGCCTCAGCGGCCTATGCACAGGTGGCACGCACCTATGCCGTTTATCCATTTGAAATCAACGGTCCCGCCCAGTACAAATATTTGAGTCGCGGCGTTCAGACCATGCTTACTTCCCGCCTGAACTGGACCGGGCATTTTGAGCCCATAGCCGGTTCTAATGATCTTAAAGAGGCTGATCTGCCCAAGGACAAAATGGACGAGATCAAAAAAGTTCAGACTCTGGGCGTTGACTATATCGCTGTCGGTTCTGTTGTAATTGCAGGTAAGAAGGCTTCCGTTGACGTAAGTATGATCAACGGCGACGGCCATTCCTGGACCAAAAGTGCCCAGACCACCATTTCCGAGTTGATTCCTGCCATTGACGGAATCGCTCAGGATATCAAGGGTGAACTGTTCAAGAAGCCGGGTAGCAAGGCTGCTAACGAGCAAGAGCAGAAGCGTGAAGAAGCTCGTCCCGACAGCCCCATGAACCCTGAGTTTGTCACCGCTGCCGGAGCCGGTAAGGTGTTGGAAAGTAAAATTAACCCTCAGTTCAGGTATCAGGGCGGTACAGAAACACCGGGCCGTTGGCGCAGTCAGTCCATGAAGTTCGTCAACCGTGGCGGCTTTGTGCAGGATGTAACCGGGGACGGTAAAAAAGATCTGGTTGTGCTTACTGATACCGATGTCAAGGTCATGAAGATTGACGGTCAGCGGTTGAAAGAGGTTGTCGCTTATAAATACTCCAACCGTGCTTCCGGACTGAAGGTCAGTGCTATCGACGTTGACCGTGACGGAGTTTACGAGGTGGTGCTTTGCACTGAAGTAGACAGGAAACCGTTCTCCTACATTCTCTCATTCAAGAACAATAGTCCCAGAGTTCTGCTGGACCGCAGTAAGAACTTTCTTTCCGTTATCAGGACTCCGCCTAACTTTACCGAAACAATCATAGGGCAGCGCCTTGATCCTAACCGGACATTTTATTCCAAGCACATGGTGGAGTATACCTTCTCCAATGGCGAACTTCTTCTCGTGCGCAAGATGAATGTCCCCGAATTTTCCAATGTCTTTAATCTTACCTATCTGCCCGTTAAAGATGATGATTACAAGATTATCGTTCTTAATAAATATGGACGTATCAACCTTTATGACAAGAACCTTGAACCGCTTTATGAGAGTGCGGAAAAATTCAACTCTTCTGCGGTAAGCCTGGAGATTATTTCCAAAGCCCTTGGGATGAACGAGATGAAAAAGTCGGAAAGGATGGAGACCATGTATTTTATTCCCATGCCCATTCAGGTCGTTTCCATTTCCGATCCCAACAAAAAGGAAGTTCTGCTGAACAAGGACCTTTCCATTGCCGGTCAGGTGTTCTCAAACTATAAAAGTTTTGCTCAGGGCGAAATTCATTCTGAATTCTGGGATGGAGTCGGTCTGAACCTGGCATGGAAGACCCGCCGTATCAAAGGAACTGTCTCCGGATACGGTGTAGCTGATATCGATAATGACGGTGATAAAGAACTGTATGTTATCATGAATACTTATCCCGGTTCTCTGGGAATCAAACACCGGAAGACTCTGATTATGGCCTATGAACTGAACATGGGCCAGTAAGCTGTTTAACCGGGCCTCCCGTTCCTTGCGGGAGGTCCTTTCATATGTAATTGTAACCCTGCCTTTTCGGTGAAGTTGCCTTGCCCTGCTTCGCTGCCAAATCAAAAGTAAGCCCTTACAATGGAGGAAGTGATGATGAGAACCGGGAAAATTGCCGGAATTCTTTCTGTTTTGATGTTTTGCGTATCACTGCTTTGTTCAGCGTCCGTTGGATCTGCAGCGGATGTCAGTCTCAGCTATGCCAACTTTCCGCCCGCTAAAACTTTCCCCTGTGTCCAGATGGAACGCTGGAAGCAGGAAGTGGAAAAAAGAACAAACGGTAAAGTTCAGGTGCAGACCTATCCCGGCTCAACCCTGCTGGGCGCAAAAAATACCCTGCGCGGCGTAATGCAGGGACAGGCCGATATCGGTTGCGTCAGCCTTGCATATCATCCGGGTGTTTTCCCGCTTTGTTCCGTGTTTGAACTTCCTCTGGGATTTACCTCATCCACTTCCGCCAGCCTTGCCCTCTGGGATCTGTACATGAAGTACCAGCCCAAGGAGTTTCGTAAATTCAAGGTGCTGACCATGTTCACCTCCGCGCCTTCCAATCTTATGACTAAAACTCCGGTGCGTACTCTTGCCGACCTCAAAGGGCTTGAAGTCCGTGCTTCCGGTATTCTGTCCAAGATTCTTGAATCCCTCGGCGCGACTCCGGTTTCCATGCCCATGTCCGCAACTCCCGAAGCTCTGCAGAAGGGTGTGGTTAAAGGTTTGTTCTCCTCTTTCGAAGTGCTCAAAGATCTGAACTTCGCGGAAATCTGCCGCTACGAAACCAAGACCGATACCGCTGTTTATCCTTTCGCAATCATCATGAACAAGAATTCATGGAACGCACTGCCTGATGATGTCAAAAAAGTACTGAACGATCTTGGCCGCGAGCAGGCTGAGTGGACCGGAAAGTACATGGATGAGCACGTTACCCGTTCTCTTGCATGGGCCAAGGATAAGTACTCTATCGAAATGATCGAGTTGTCTGATGCGGACATGAAAGCCATCAAGGATAAGACCCTGCCGCTGATCGATGACTGGAAAAAGAAAGCCGCAGCTAAAGATATTGACGGAGCTGCCGTACTTTCCGACGTGGAAGCTTCCCGCGTTAAATATGAAAAGTAATTAAGATGTCTCCGGCGGCCCTTCGGGGACCCTGCCGGGGGCCTTAACCCCTTTTGCAAAAGGGGTTAAGAATCCCAAAACCTTTTATTAAGGCTTCGCCGTTTGACTACTCGAAGGGCGTCTTTGTTCGCTACGTGCGAAGCATATTAAAAAGTTTTGAGGGGATGGGGTCTGGGGAAGGGGAACTTTTCCCAAAAGTTATCCTYCCCCAGCCGCCGGAGGCAAATAGAATATTATGATTGAATTTTTAGAAAAAACAGCGATTTGGATTTGCCGTATTCTGGCGGTAATTGCCGGGGCGGCATTGACGCTGATGATAATTCTGGCCTGTGCGAACATGGTTTCGCGTGCGGTCTGGGTTCCGGTTAAGGGAACTTTTGAGCTGATGGGATTCCTGGGCGCGGTGACCGCCGGATTTTCTCTGGGCTTCTCGCAGCTGCACCGCAGCCATATTGCAGTGGGGCTTTTGTTCAACCGTTTCCCGAAATCCATGCAGGTTGTGCTGGATGCATTGTCCAGTGCGGTTTCCTGTGTGTTTTTTGTTTTTTGTGCCAATGAAACTTTTAAATGGGGCATGTTCCTTTACGATCTGGAGGAAGTTTCAGAGACACTGGGTATTGCTTTTTATCCGTTTGTGTTTGCTGTGGCCTTCGGCTGCCTGTCCATGGCCTTTATAGTCATGCTTGATATCCTTCGTATCCTGCGCGGCAGGGAACCGCTTAAACCCGCTTAATATTATGGAACCGATTACTGTTGGAATTGTGGGCGTTCTCTGCCTGCTGCTGGTTATTCTTGTGCTGCGTGTACCCGTGGGCTTTGCCATGGGCATTATCGGGTTTATCGGCTTTGCCAAGGTCTTGAATCTCAAGGCCGCTTACGGGATGCTGGGCACTGAAATCTGGAATGTTTTTTCATCCTACGGGCTGACCGTCATTCCCCTGTTCATCCTTATGGGGCAGATCTGTTTTTATTCCGGGGTCAACGAGAGGCTGTACAAGGCAGCTTATGCCTGGATGGGGCATATCAGGGGCGGGATCGCCATGGCTACGGTCATGGCCTGTGCCGGGTTCGCGGCAATCTGCGGCTCAAACACCGCCACTGCCGCGACCATGTCCACCGTGGCTCTGCCGGAAATGAAGAAATTCAAATATAACCCCATCCTTTCCACCGGATCGGTTGCCGCCGGGGCCACCCTCGGGGTAGTCATTCCTCCCAGTGTGGTGCTGATCATCATCGGGTTGCAGACCGGGGAATCCATCAGCAGGCTGTTCATGGGCGGGGTAATTCCCGGAATTCTGCTCTGTGTTTTCTTCCTGCTCACCGTGTACATGATGTGCGTGAGCAATCCTGACTGGGGTCCGGCCGGACCGGAAGTTTCCTTCAAGGAAAAGCTTGCTTCATTGCCCGGTTCCATTGAGATGATTATTCTTTTTGTGCTGGTTATGGGCGGTCTTTTTGCGGGCTGGTTTACCCCCACCGAGGCCGGGGCTGCCGGGGCGGCATTTGCGCTTTTGATCAGCATTATTTCCCGTGAGATGACCTTCAAGCGTTTTGCCGCCGCAGTGAGCGATACGCTCAAGGTTTCCTGCATGATCATGACGGTCATGCTCGGCGCGGTAATTTTCGGGCGTTTTCTGGCTGTGACCCGCATTCCTTTTGAAGCCGCTAATTTCGTGGCCGCGTTGCCCATTCCGCCCACAGTAATCATCCTGCTTATCTGCGTGATCTACGTAATCGGCGGTATGGTCATGGATGCCTTGGCTCTGCTTTTGATCACCATCCCCATATTTTTCCCCATCGTCAGTGCCATGGGCTATGATCCGGTCTGGTTCGGAGTTTTAATCACCATTGTGACTACCCTCGGAGCCATCACCCCTCCTGTGGGCGTGACGACTTTTATTGTGGCCTCCATGGCTGAGGATGTGTCTATTGACCGGGTATTTCTCGGCGTCAGCTATTTCATGATTGCCTATGTGGTACTTGTCGCGTTGATGCTCGCAGTTCCGGCTACTGTGACTTTTTTACCTAGTTTGTTGTAAATGGCAGCTGAATTTGTAGAAGTAACTAAGCAGGAAGCAGGGCAGAAATTAGTTCGCTTTCTTGAAAGGCGGGTGGGGAAAGATGTTCCCCGCTCGGCCATTATGCGCTGGATTCGCAAGGGCAATGTGCGCGTGGATAAGGGCCGCTGCAAGCCTTTTGATCTGGTCAAAGAAGGCCAGACTGTACGCATTCCGCCTTACAAGGCAGAGGAGCAGCAAGTCAGAAAGCTGCCTACGCTGGAAATAATTTACGAAGACGACAATTATCTGGCGGTGTGTAAGCCTGCCGGACTGCCCACTCAAGGCGGCACCGGGCATGATGACTGCGTTGCCGACCGCCTTCTTTTCATGTTTGCGGATGCTGCTTACAAACCGGCTCCGGCCCATCGGCTGGACCGCGATACTTCCGGGGTGGTTCTGGCCGGAAAGTCCCATCAGGGGCAGAAGAATCTGTCCGATTTCTTTGCCGAACACGGCGAGGGGGGCAAATTTTATCTCGCGCAGGTGGAAGGTGAGTGGAAGCGTGAAGGCTGGACCGGGCTGCAAGACCGAATGGAGAAGCGCGGACCTAAAGGCCGGGAGAAGATGGTTGTCGGCTCCGGAAAGAACGCCTCCTGTTCTGTGCGGGCAATCAAAACAGACCGTGATTCATCGCTGCTCATGGTCAAGTTGCACACCGGACGCACCCACCAGATCAGGGTCCAGCTTTCCTCGCGTGGTTTTCCCATTGCAGGAGATGTGAAGTATGGCGGCAGCAAGGGGCGCATGAAGCTGCACTGTCTGCGCATTGAAACTCCGTGGTTTACGGCTTCCTGTCTGCCGGACTGGGAGAACCTGCCTGACATTTTTGATCATTTTTACGTTGATCACGATTAGAATTATCAAGATATTTTGCTTGTGGATTGAGACAGTTGAACTAGGTTCTGCTGTCTTTTTTTGTGCTCTACCGAGTTTTGATTAATGGTGAAGAGTAAAAAGTTATTGACAAACGATAATTCATTGCCGTAAATCGTGAATCAGAAAACGGGATAAGAATTTTTCACGGAGAGACAAATGAACAAGATTAAAAAAATGAGCATTTTTTTGAAATATGCATTTCTGCTGATGCTGATCGCGCTTCCGATTTTTGAAATTACCGCATGGTTTCTGTTTGACGGTGACCCTGAAGCGTTTTTTGTTTCAGAATTTTTGTTTGAACTTGATCCGGAGTTTCTCGGGCCGTTGACAGACACGCAAAGAGTGCTGGGGCTGCTTGCTTCAGCTCCTTATGCAGCTTTGGGCATGTTTTGCCTCTGGCAACTGGTTAATCTTTTCGGGCTCTATTCACAGGGCAAGATATTCACAGCGGAGAATTCCGTCTGTTACAATAGAGCCGCCTGGGCATTGCTCGTCGGTGAGCTTATTTATCCGTTTACGCAGGCCGCTGTCTCCTACATTGCGACTATGAATAATGAAGTGGGTGACCGGCTGGTTTGTGTGAATATTGATGATGCCAATATCGGGAACATCGTAGTTGCCTGCGTGATTCTGGCAATCTCGTGGGTAATGGACGAAGGCCGCAAGCTTCAGGATGAAGCTGAGCTGACAATTTAAGGGGTTGATATGGCGATACTTATTAACCTCGATGTGATGCTGGCTAAAAGAAAGGTTTCATCCAAGGAACTGGCAGAGGCTGTGGGGATAACCCCGCAGAACCTTTCCGTACTCAAGACCGGAAAGGCCAAGGCCATCAGGTTCAGCACGCTTGATGCCGTCTGTAGATTCCTTGATTGCCAGCCCGGCGATATCCTTGAATTTCAAGCGGATGAAACAGTTGAATAAATTTAAGGGCTCCCCTTACTTAGGCCGGGTTATGGTTGTCCCGGCTTGCGGCAGAACCGGCCTCCCCCGGTTCTGCCAGTTTTTCCCTTCCTGCATGAGGAGGAAGTATGTCTGATATACAGAGTCCGGAGCGTAGCTTTGAAGCTTCATCCTTGGAAGAGAGACGTAAGCCGCTCCGTAAACGTGTTCTTTTCTGGATGAGTTTGAGTACTATAATCGTTGTCGTTTTGTGGCAGGCTCTGGTCGGCAACGGTGAACCGATCCGCTATAAAACACATACCCTTGGACGCGGCGATCTGAGCATCAATGTCTCGGCCAGCGGAACCCTGCAACCGAGGACCAAGGTTAAGGTCGGCTGTGAAATTTCCGGTGTGCTGAAAAAAATACATAAGGATTACAACGACCCGGTTGCAAAGGGTGAAATAATAGCCCTTTTGCGCACTGATGAATTGCAGGCCCGGGTGAATCAGTTGCGGGCGGCACTGGAATCGGCACAGGCGACGGTTTTGAAATGTGAAGCCGCCCTTGATGACAAGAGTGTGGAGCACAGACGTACCAGAAAATTGCGGTCTGGAAATGCGGTTTCCCAGAAGGCTCTGGACAGTTCCCGTACAGCAGAGAAGCTTGCTTCGGCAGAACTTGCCGGAGCAAGGGCTCAGGTCAAGCAGGCCCGCGCAAATCTGCTGGAAGCCGAGGCCAACCTTAAAAAGGCGGTCATAGTCTCGCCTATCGACGGGCTGGTGCTGGTGCGTCATGTGGAGCGGGGGCAGGCTGTTTCTTCAAATCTGCAGACCCCGGAACTTTTCACCATTGCCGCCGGGCTGAAGGATATGCGCCTTGAGTTGAATATTGATGAGGCGGATGTGGGCCGCATCAAACCGGGGCAGCAGGCGGTTTTTACTGTGGACGCCTACCCGGAACGCAAGTTCAGGGGCGTGTTGGAAAAGCTCCGTTTTTCTCCGCAGCGAGTGCAGGGCGTGGTGACTTATGTGGGTATTTTTGCGGTTAAGAATTCCGATCTGGCTTTAAGGCCGGGCATGACCGCAGCGGCAAAAATTGAAACCCGGAAAGTGCGGGACAAGCTGCTGGTTCCCAATGCTGCCTTGCGTTTTACTCCGCCGGAGACCGTTCCTGAGGAGTCCCGGAATACTCCTTCCCCTAAAAATGCAAATGTCTGGTTACTCAGGGACGGTTTTCCGGAGCGGGTTGAAGTCGACAAAGGCAGCTCTGACGGACGTTTCACAGAAATTCGCAGCGATGAATTGGCGGCCGGGGATGAAATTGTGCTCTCGCGCATTGAGAATGTTGCGGAGAACAGTATGTCCTTTTCATTTGAATAGGCGGGCAGGATAATGATTGAGCTGAAAAATGTTTCCCGGATCTACAATACGGGCGGGGTTGAAGTCCGTGCTCTGGACGGTATTGATATGACCATCAACAACGGTGAGTTTGTGGCGGTCATGGGCAGTTCCGGTTCAGGCAAATCAACGACCATGAATATCCTCGGCTGTCTGGACAGCCCCAGTTCCGGTTCATATTCCTTTGAGGGGCTTGAGATAACCTCCCTTAACCGGAATCAGAAGGCCCGTTTGCGGCAGCAGTATCTGGGATTTGTTTTTCAGGGTTTCAATCTGCTCAGCAGGACTACTGCTGTTGAAAATGTGGAGCTTCCCCTTGTCTATCGAGGCATCGGCAAGAAGGAGCGGCGCAAAATGGCCCATGCGGCACTGGATAAGGTCGGTCTCGGGGACCGTGCCCTGCACACCACTTCCGAGATGTCCGGCGGCCAGCAGCAGCGGGTGGCCATTGCCCGGGCCATAGTTTGTAATCCTTTTCTGCTGCTTGCTGATGAACCCACCGGGAACCTTGATTCCGAACGCAGTACCGAGATTATGGAGTTGCTTTCCTCCTTGCAGGCAGAGCAGGGTATCACCGTGGTCATGGTTACCCATGAGCCGGAAATGGCACTCTGGGCCTCGCGGACAATCCAGTTCCGTGACGGGAGGATAGTTAGGGAGGGGCATTGATGTTTTTGCAGTCTGTAATGCTTTCATTCCGTGCTCTGTGGCGTAACAAGCTGCGTTCCTGCCTTACGGTTCTGGGCATTGTTATCGGCGTAAGCTCGGTGATTTCCGTGGTGGTCATCGGGCAGGGGGCCAGCCGTAAGTTGACCAATGAGATTTCCAGCCTCGGCAGCAGGATGATCATCATCACCCCGGAAGAAGAGAACGGGGTCGGTTTTGCCGGGGAAACCACCAATATTGTGCCCTTCAAAAATGCGGACGTGGAGACCCTTAAACGCGAATTTCCCGATTGTCTGGGAGTTGCACCGGTTACCGAGTCGGCAGTGGTTGCGGTTTACGGAAACAACAATTGCCGCACGGCCGTCACCGGGACTGAAAGCAGTTATTTTATGATCCGGAAATGGGAGGCCAGTTCCGGCAGGTTCTTCAGTCCCAGAGAAGAAAAGGCCGGGAAGTCGGTCTGCATCATCGGGGAGAAGGTCAGTAAGACTCTGTTCAAGGGGCTGGACCCCGTCGGCAATTCTGTACGCATCGACCGTTTTGCCTATCAGGTTGTAGGGGTGCTGAAATCAAAAGGCGGTTCCATGGTCGGCAAAGAGCAGGATGATGTAATCCTTGTGCCGCTCAAGCTTTTTCAGCGCAGGATTTCCGGGAACAAGGATGTGGACATGATTCTGGTGGGCAGCGGACCGGGTCAGGATTCCACTTCCCTGAAGATGCAGCTTAAACAGGTGATGAAAGAGTTGCGCCCGGTGCCGACTGGACACGGCAATAATTTTACCATTGAAGATATGAAGGAAATTATCAGGACGGTGAAGAAGCAGACCAGTGTGTTCACCACCTTCATCAGTGCTATTGCCGCCATCAGCCTGCTGGTGGGCGGCATCGGGATTATGAACATCATGCTCGTTTCCGTTACCGAGCGGACCCGTGAGATCGGCATCCGGCTGGCAGTGGGAGCACAAGAGAGGGATATCCTTTACCAGTTTCTGGTGGAAGCTGTGGTCCTGTCCCTGTTCGGTGGACTGGTGGGGATAATTCTTGGACTGGTGATTCCTTTATTTGTGACCGGCTATATGAAAATTCCATTTGTGATTGACCTGCGTATTATTCTGATCAGTTTTGTTTTTTCAGGGTTTGTGGGCATTGTATTCGGTTATTTTCCCGCCCGCAGGGCTGCCAGAATGAATCCAATTGATGCGCTGAGGCATGAATAGGCCTCCGGCGGCCCTGCCGGGCGGCCTTAAACCCTTTTGCAAAAGGGTTTAAGAATCCCAAAACCTTTCATTGGAGCTTCGCCGTCTTGTTATTCGAAGATCGTAATAACGAACTATTTGCGAAGCATAATGAAAAGTTTTGAGGGGATGGGGTCTGGGGAAGGGGAACTTTTCCCAAAAGTTCCCCTTCCCCAGCCGCCGGAGGCAAAATAAAAATCCCCGCAACCGTAAGGCTGCGGGGATTTTTTGTAGTTCGAACTAAAGCTTAAGAGTTATTTCTTGGCTTTGGCTTTTTTCTTGGGCAGCTTGATTTTACCGGTCTGTTCCATCATGTCGCGTTCTGCGGACGGGGCGCGGTGTACAGGTTTCATGTACAGGCTGTTGGTCGGGCAGTGGTCGACGCAGATGGAGCAGTAGACGCATGCGAAGGGATCGCAGATCCATGTTCCGGTACCGCTGTCTTTATCTTTAGTGACGGTAATGCACTGTGAAGGGCATTTAATCTGGCATTTTTTGCAGAAAATGCACTCGTCAATGTTGTTGAACAGTTCACCTCTGTAGCGTTCAAATGGCTCGCGTTTCTCGATGGGGTACATGCGAGTGGAGCTTTTTTGAAGGAGGTTCTTCAGTACAGTGGGAGTCATGTTAAGCATGTCTCGGCCTCCTAGCGTTCCGTGCAGCTGATGCACGGGTCGATTGACAGTATGATAACCGGAACATCAGCAAGTTCGCAGTTCGGAAGCATTGCCAGAAGAGGCGGAATGTTCGCAAACGTGGGTGTTCTGATGCGGACCCTGTCAAGGAACTTCTTGCCGCTACCTTTGATGTAGTAGAGGCATTCACCGCGGGGCTGTTCCACGCGGGTTATAACTTCGCCTTCGGGGTTGCCTTTGCAGGGAGCTGCAAGATCGCCCTGGGGGAGTCCGGCAATGGCCTGTCTTACCAGGTCTGCGGACTGCAGGGTTTCGCGGAAACGTACTGTGGAGCGTGCCCAGCAGTCGCCGGATGTTTCTACGATCGGCTCGAAGTCGATTTTATCAAATGCTGCGTACTTCAGAAGACGCATGTCGGAGGCAACGCCGCTGCCGCGCAGGGTCGGGCCTGCTGCGCCGAGGTCGTAAGCCTGTTCTTTGGTCAGAACGCCTACGCCCTTGGTACGTGCGCATACAGTGTAGTCGTTGAGGATGGTGTTCTGGATTTCCTTGATTTCTTTTACGCAGATATCAACTTCGGAAAGAATCCAGGAACACATCTCGGGAGTCAGGTCCTGACGGACACCGCCAACGATGTTGATGGAGGTGATAACGCGGCTACCGGTGGTAGCTTCGTTGATGTCCATGATGCGTTCACGGATGCGCCAGAACTGCATGAACAGGGCTTCGAAGCCGAAAGCATCGGCAAAGAGACCCAGCCAGAGCAGGTGGCTGTGCATACGGTGAAGTTCGGACCAGATGGTGCGGAGGTATTCGGCTCTTTCGGGAACCTCGATGCCCATCATTTCTTCAATGCCCTGACAATAGCACATTGAGTGGATGTTGGAGCAGATACCGCAGACGCGTTCAACAATCTGGATCATCTGGTGGTAGTCGCGGATTTCAGCGAGTTTTTCCAGACCCCTGTGAACGTATCCGAGTGCGGGAATGGCCTCCTGTACGATCTCGTCTTCCACGACAAGCTTAACATGCAGCGGCTCCGGGAGAACCGGATGCTGCGGACCGAAAGGTATGATGGTACGTGCCATAATTTACCCTATAGTTGTTTTCGTCTTGGGTTCATCCGGGAAGACGAGTTATTTCTTAGGTTTCATCGCCTTTGTGTTGTTACACATGGGGATGATGGTCACTTCGTCGTCAAGGTACAGCTTGCGGCCGAAATCGAGTACCAGACCGTCGAACTTGATGTCGAACTGGTCCTGTAATTCGTTTTCGATGAGCAGTGCTGCGAAGTATACTCCGCTGACGGAGGGCACGGGTTTATCCATGTCCGCAGTCAGTCTGATGTTGGTAAGTACTTCGTTTTTATCAAAGTGGTAGATGATATCCGCTTTGCCTTCACCTATATCGGTGCAGGAGAAGGTGACCAGGCGCTGCCCGTCGCTCTTCATTTTGGATACTTCGCCTACCAGGCTTTCCAGAGTTACATCTATTTGATTTTCAATCACGATCCTACCCCTTAATGTTTAGCCTTTAAGGCCTTCAAACTTGGCAAGGGCTGCGACCACGCCGTCGATGATTGCTTCGGGTTTTGCCGGGCAACCGGGGACGTAAACATCAACCGGGATTACTTTATCGATCCCGCCGAGAACGTTGTAGCACTCGCGGAACACACCGCCGGACAGACCGCAGGCACCGATGGCGATAACACCTTTGGGATCAGGCATCTGATCGTAGATGTTGCGCAGTACTTTTGCGTTTCTGTGGTTGACGGTTCCGGTAACCAGAAGGACATCGGCGTGCTTGGGGTTACCCACGTTGACAACACCGAAACGTTCAACGTCGTACAGCGGTGTCAGGCATGCCAGAACTTCGATATCGCAGCCGTTGCAGCTTCCGCAGTCAAAATGCATGATCCACGGAGACTTGGCGCGTGAATTTCCAATGAATTTCTTGAACATAAGCTTAACCTGCGTACAGCCAGATGAGGTTGACGAAAGACATGGCCAGACCGATGCTCCAGACGTACTTGAGCATCCAGCGCCAGGTCATGCGCGCCATAGTGTTATCAATGATCAGCTCTGCAAAGTAGGTAGAAGCGATCAGGAGTACGCAACCCACCAGGCTGGTGTGCCAGAAGAGGGCGCAGATACCGAGAATGAAGATGGTCTCGTACCAGTGGCCGATCTCAATGATGCCGAGGTAAGGACCGGAGAACTCGGTGAGCATACCTTTGACCAGCTCCTGGTGCCCGTGGTGGGAGGTGGAGAAGTCAAAGGGTGATTTTCTGAGCTTGATGGTCAGAGCATAACCAAGCACTACGAACATGAGCGGCAACTGCACCAGCAGGGGCTGCTCGTAAGCAATGATCTCATCAATTCTGAAGCTTCCGGTTACCATGAAGATGGATGCGAAAACGAGGATGAGGAGCGGTTCGTAGGTCAGGACCTGAATCAGTTCACGCTGTGAACCGACCTGGCTGTAAGGGGACGGAGTTGAAAGACCGCCCATGACCAGGAAGACAGCACCGATAGCCTGAACAAAGAAGATCAGGAGCAGGTCGCTTCCGGCAAAGAGGAGGCCTACGGACAGGGCTGCTGCGATGAGGTAAACCCATGAACAGAAAACCTGCCAGAAGTTGCTGACAACTTTGTCTTTACCGAACAGTTTTGCAACATCGTAGAAGGGCTGCAGAATCGGAGGACCGAAGCGGGACTGGAGACGCGCGGTGAGGCGTCTGTCCAGACCGGCAATAAGGCCGCCCAGAATCGGAGCAATGACGATGCCGAGTATAATAAGGATGATAGTTTTCATTACAGAGCCCCTCCCAGCATAAGAACGATGAGAGCAAGAGCAACGAAGTTGACCCACAGGGTGAGTTTTTCTTCACCGAAGAACTCTTTCATGTAGTAGTTGCTTGCCTTGAGTTCTACAGGGCCGTTCATGGGTCCGATGAAGGACTGAACGCCGGCTTCGGGAACGTTGGCACCACACATGTAAGTCTGGGAAGTCTTATCGCTTGCGGACTTCTTGGTCTCAATCCATGAGTAGATGAACGCGGCGGCAAGGATGATGAAAAGCGGGTAGACAGCAAAAACACCCATGGGTGATGTGAATACGCCAGCTGTGATTTCAAAGGATTTGCCGACCATAGGCTCAATGAGCTTGGTGTAGATGACAGGTGAGAAGAAAGACAGAACCACTGCGATACCGGCAAGGACAGTCAGGGTAAGTCTTGTCAGCACACTCTGGGATTCCGCAGGAACCTTGTCGCGCAGCGGTGCGGTCAGCAGGATACCTGCCCATCTGGCCCAGAAGACCAGAGATACTGCACTACCGAGAGCGAGCATGGTGATGACGAACATGTCGCCGGATGCGGATTCGATTGCCATCCACTTACCGAGCAGAACGCCGAAGGGGGGCAGCAGCATGGTCATGACGCCCACGATGGTGATAACCGCAGTGCGGGGCATCTTGAGATACAGGCCGTGCATGTCTTCGATGTCGCGGCTGCCGATGCCGTGCTCGATTGTGCCGACGCACAGGAAGAGCAGGGCCTTGGAGGCTGCGTGGAAGATAATCAGGATGATTGCCGCAGTGATGGCCCAACTGGTGTTCAGGCCGGCACAGCAGATAATCAGGCCGAGGTTACTGATAGTTGAGTAGGCAAGGATTTTCTTGCCGTTGCTCTGGCTGATCGCAATGGCAGCACAGGCAAGGAAGGTAAAGGCACCACAGAGGGCGATACCCTGACTGAGGAAGGTTCCTGCGTAAGCGGGAGCAAGTCTCAGTACAATGTATACACCGGCCTTAACCATGGTGGAGGAGTGAAGCAGTGCGGAGACCGGAGTCGGCGCAACCATCGCTCCAAGCAGCCAGCTCTGGAAAGGAACCTGAGCGGCTTTGGTGAAACCTGCGAGACAGAGCAGACCCAGAGGAGCAAGCATAAGGCCGCCCATGGGACCGGCCTGAATGATGACCTGAAGGTCAAGGGAGCCGGTTTCAGCGTAGGCCCAGATCATACCGAAGACGAAAGCCACACCGCCCAGTGCGTTCATGAGCAGGGCGCGGGTGGCGTTCTTGACCGCAATCTGGGTCTGGTCATGCCCGATGAGCATGAAAGAACAGAAAGTGGTCACTTCGAAGAAGAAGTAGAGCCAGAGAATGTTGTTGGAAAGGACCAGCCCGTTCATTGCTCCGAGGAACAGAACGAGGAAGAAAAAGAACTGCGGCTGACGGGATTTTACCAGATGCATGTGTTCTTCATGCTCTTTCATGTACGGGATCGCGAAGAAACAGATCAGCGAACCGATGATAGAGATGACGGCAACCATGATCAGGGAGAGGCTGTCCGCAAAGATAGCGGGAGTCTCGACTGCATGGTCGACGAAGAACAGTTCAAACGCTGCCAGCGGGACGATCTGTAAGATAACAAGGATCTTGATCAACTGGTTTTTAAGTTTGAACGCGTAATAAAGCATTACGAAAAGCAGGGCAAAATCCGCCAGGGTTACGAGGGAATCCCAGCTGATTCCTACAATTGTACCTGGAGAATAGGTAAAAGACCCTTGACCGAGCAGGGCAAGGGAAACCGCGGCAAGAACTACGCCTGTGCCGAGAACGATCAGGGATCTGATCGCGCTCACGCGCAGGAAATAGCAGCCGACAGCAGCCACCAAGGGCAACAAGATGGCCAGAACTAACATCATGGGCAACATACGGACCTCACTGTAACGCGATGTTGTACCAGATTTTGGAAAAAATGCCTCAGCCGTGTTAACTTTTTAGGTTTTGTGTAACTCTTGAAAATGTTTCACAATTATCACCTAAACTGTACAAATTAGTCTTAAAATTTAAAAGAAAAGTCAACAGCTATTTGAGATTAAGTGGGTTTATCTGCCTATAGAAATTACTGATAATTAAAAAATATTTTGTGAAAAAGTGAACCAGTATCGCTTGGGGTAGTGGTTAAATCTATTGTTAATGCCGATTATTCGAGATAGAAACTATGCTATGAGAATATGGGGAGTTGAAAAAAACAGGTTTTTGCGGCTGGTATTTTTTCTATGTGCGGCGGTTTTGATTTCCGGGTGCGGAAAGAAGGTCATCGGGCCTTCTTCTGCCGGGACCGTGTCATCGGGATCGACTGCGGTGAAGCGTTCGGTGGTCAGGGTTGCGCGAGCCCAGATCGGTAAGCCTTATAAATGGGGTGGTGCGTCCCCCAAAGAAGGTTTTGACTGCTCCGGGCTGGTCTGGTGGGTGTACCGTCGCCACGGCATAGATGTGCCGCGGGTTTCATGGCAGCAGAAAAATGCCGGAAAGCCCGTGCATAGAAGCCGTATTCAGGCCGGTGATATAGTTTTGTTCAGAATCCCGGGCGGAGGAAAGAGTCTGCATACGGGGATATATTCCGGAAACGGGCACTCTTTCATTCATAGTCCCAAGAGCGGGCACCATGTGCGTGAAGAGTCCATGGAAAAGAATTACTGGCGCAAATATTATATAGGCGCGCGCAGGGTTATTAAGTGAGGCGCTTCGCCTTTTTGATGATTTGATTTTGCCTCCGGCGGCTTAAACCCTTTGAAAAGGGTTTAAGGATCCCAAACTTTTTTAGTAGGCTTTCGCCGCTTTGTATTTCAAATTTTTATATAAATAAAAAAGGGAACTTCCTCGGAAGCTCCCTTTTTTATTTATATGTATTCGTAGCGTCTTACTGAACAGTGGAACAGGTCGGGGGCTGGATGTGTGCTCCCTGGCCTGCGTTGCCCAGACGTTCAACGTAGTTTTTGACTTCGTCCTGCGCGCGCCATCCGTCGTAAAGCTCCTTCCAGTCGGTGAAAGTCATTACTTCGGATTCGAGGTAGGATTCGTGTCCTTTGATCCAGAGGTTGAAAAGGTACATTTCCATTTTGAAAGCCTTGGAATCAAAAACCTTGGGTACGATTTTGTCGCTGTACTTGGTGCCGTCGAAACGTGCGCCGATAAATGAACAGACGGTGTTCATGGATTTCTGCTGGTCGATTTCCTCATTATTCATAAGGTCGAGCAGTCCTTTCAGGCCGGGGTATTCCTTGTCAATCTGGGTGCAGACTTCTTCAGGAACTTTGACCATCAGCTTTTTGCCTTCTTCAAAGATGAAGTAGAATCTTGTCCAATGGTCGAACATGAACACTTCGGTTATATCTTCAACAGCTCTATCAAATGCTTTGTTTGTCTTGGCTTTCTTCATGGTTTTCTCCTCGCAGACTTTTGGCCGGAAGGTTTTGAGAACTCTGCTCCGGCTGGGAATGTTTTATATGTTCATGATGTGGGCTGTAGTCAAGCCCCAAAAAGAGAAGGTTGTGATTTTGTTGTTGTATTTTACGTGTTTAGTTTGTGAAAAAAATATTTTGCGTTCTGCAGGGCAAAGCTTTGCGAATTGTGTTAGCTTAAGTTCTTTACAATTGCCCGTCTTTTAGGGTACTGACACTTTCTTTGCAGCATTCAATCGTGCAGCAAGTACGAAAAAATATTTAGGAGGTCCTCCAAATGGGTAGACACAAAAAGATCGAAAGAAAGAAAGAACTTCAGCGTAAACGTCATCGCAGAGCTAAAAGAATCAAAGCTCGCATCGCAGAAGCAAAGGCTGCAGCAGCCAGCTAAGTTATTTTACTGACCTGTTTCAGTTCCCGCGCAGATACATTTTGCACTATGCGGGACTGATCCGGTTCAGCTCCCCTCATATGCAGGGACGGGTTCGTCAGCCTTGAATTTTATTTAAGGTGTGGCGCGCCTTTTTTATTGGAGGGTATTATGCCGATTTATGAATACCAATGTCATGAATGTCAGCAGATATTTGAAGAGTGGCAGACAAGCTTTGAGGATAAAGAACTGGAATGTCCGGTCTGCGGTGGTGTAGCCACCAAGGTCCTTTCCCATTCCTCTTTCGTGCTCAAGGGCGGAGGCTGGTATTCTTCTGGGTACTGTAAAACCGACTCGGCGGCCGGGAAAACCGGCAACTCCAGTCCGGCGGGAAGCGGTACCAGTGCATCCACTTCCTCGGAATCTTCTACAAAGAGTTCCGACAGCGCATCCAGTTAGCTGATAAAAGGCCAGACGGCCCGGTGTATTCCGGGCCGTCTGTTTTTTTGCCCGGTGTCCCGCCACTGAAAACAACCTGCATCTTGTCCCGGCCTGCTCTTTATAATATGGTAGGTCTGATCGTTCCGAACATATCCCCGTATTTTCAACAACTAACCGGAATTGGTAAAATGATTGAAAGATATACCCGTCCCGCAATGGGTGAACTGTGGACTCTGGAAAACCGTTTCAGAGTGTGGCTTGAAGTTGAAATCGCCGTCTGCGAAGCATGGCACAAGCTGGGCCGTATCCCCGCCGAAGACATGGAGATCATCCGTGAAAAGGCTGATTTCGAACTGGATCGCATCCTTGAAATCGAGGAAAAGACCAAGCACGACGTTATTGCTTTCCTGACCGCTGTTGAAGAAAAGGTCGGTCCGTCCTCCCGCTTCATCCACCTCGGCTGCACTTCTTCCGACATTGTGGACACTGCCAACGGCGTAATGCTTAGCCGTGCGGGTAAGATGATTCTGGACGACCTTGATGAATTTCTGGAAGCCCTCAAGGAAATGGCTCACGCCAACATGGGGCGCATGTGCATGGGCCGTACTCACGGAATCCACGCCGAACCCACCAGCTTCGGTCTGAAAATGGCAGGCTTCTATGCTGAATTCTCCCGTCATCGTGAGCGTATCGCCGATGCTTTGAAGAGCGTCAGCGTGGGTAAAATTTCCGGTGCGGTCGGCACCTACGCCATGCTTGATCCCGAAGTGGAACGCATCACCTGTGAGTTGCTCGGTCTTGGAGTGGACCCCATCTCCACCCAGATTGTGCAGCGTGACCGTCACGCGGATTTCTTTACCGCACTGGGAATGCTCGGCGGCGGCATCGAGCGTCTCGGAGTTGAGCTGCGCCACCTGCAGCGTACCGAGGTCCTGGAAGTGGAAGAAGGTTTCAGCAAGGGCCAGAAAGGTTCTTCGGCCATGCCTCATAAAAAGAACCCCATTTCTGCGGAAAACCTTTGCGGTCTTTCCCGCCTGCTGCGTACCAACGGTCTTGTCACCATGGAAAACATGCCGCTCTGGCATGAGCGCGACATCAGCCATTCTTCCGTGGAAAGGGTCATCATGCCTGACTCCACTATCCTTGCCGACTACATTCTCGGCCGTATGACCGGGGTCATCAAAAGACTGAAGATCAACGGCGACAACATGGATCGCAATCTCATGGCTTCCTACGGCCTGTTCTACTCCCAGCGTGTTCTCATCGCGCTGCTGGAGACGGGACTTGAGCGTCAGAAGGCTTATGAAATGGTTCAGAAAGTGGCTATGCGTTGCTGGGAAAACAAGGTTTCCTTCCCTGATGAAGTCCGCAAGGATGAAACCATCAATTCCCATCTTGATGCAGGTGCTCTGGATGAAGCCTTTGATATGGGCTACTACACCCGCTATGAAGAGATGATTTTCAAAAGAGTATTCGGAGAATAGCTTGAAAATTATCGCATTGAACTGATTTATGTCCCCGGCGCAGTCTTTTCGGCTGTGCCGGGCTTTCTTTTTTTTGCAGGACTTTTACATTCATGTTAGGGTGTTAAAAAGCCGCTTTTTAATCATGAAAAAGTGTTGTATGGAAGCTGATTGGAGTGCCTCTTTCACTTTTGTAACAGTGTTGAGTGTTGTTCCCTGAATCAGCTGTATACAGGCAGCGCAGTTTAATTTAAATTTCGTCTTTTGACTTTACGGACGATGGGGTGTCGGACTCGGTATGATGGATGTTTTTAAGTTTTTTACGGCAGTATGTATTCTGCTGGCAGGTTTTGCCTCCTCTGCGTATGCTCAGGGCTGGGAACCTGTAATTGAGCCGACCCCGCTGGTTCCCGATTATATTCTCGCCGTTGATAAGAATTCCCAGAAGTTGCATCTGCTGGTCCACAAAAGTCCTCTGCACGCTGAAGCCAGCTTTACCTGTGCCACCGGGCAGGCCGCAGGCGACAAGAATGTTGAAGGTGATCTGAAAACCCCTGAAGGTGTATACTTTACCACCGGCAAAAGGACCGGGCTCAAGGATTTTGAGCTTTACGGAGAGATGGCTTTTCCTCTTGATTTCCCCAACCCTGTTGACCGCATTAAGGGTAAGACCGGGTACGGTATCTGGATCCATGGCCGGGGCAAGGATCTTGTGCCCATGGACACCAAAGGGTGCGTGGCTCTGGTCAATACCGATATGGATTATCTTGATGAGAATATCAATCCCGGCGCGCCTGTGGTCATCGGTGAAAAGGTGGGCTGGAATGACAGCGGGGACGCACAAGCCGCTGAATCCGTCGAGCTTGAAAAACTGGTCCGCAAGTGGGCAGCCGACTGGGAAGCCCGTGATAATGATTTTTTTGCAGCCTATGATCCTGCTCTTTTCGCCAAATCCGAAAGACGTTCTTTCAAGGCTTTCGAGAATAGAAAAAAACGGATTTTTTCCCGTGCCGGGTGGATTGATATAGAAATTTACAACCTGCACGCACTGCGCGGACCGGACTACTGGGTGACCTGGTTTGACCAGTATTACCGCTCCGGAAGGCTGTCCTCTTCTTCCGCCAAGAGACTGTACTGGCAGAAGGTTGATGGAAAATGGAAGATCGTAGGCCGCGAATACGGCCCCTCCATTTCTTCCCTGGGGGACAGGTATCTTGAGACGAAGAAGGCTGGCGTGGAAGCGTTTATCGACGGCTGGAAAAAAAGCTGGCTTTCCGCTGACCTTGATAATTATATTTCCCTGTACGATTCCCATGCGAGGCAAGGACGCAGAAAAGGTGTTTCTTCCATCAGGAAGAATAAGCAGTCTATCTGGAAAGAACACAGTCCTTCTTCTCTTGAGTTCGGCAAAGTTTCACTGCGGGAGCATCCGCAGGGGCTGGAAGCCGTTTTCAGGCAGGAATATTCGGATTCTTCCGGATACAGCGACAAGGGGCTGAAGAAACTGGTTCTCCGTCCGGAGCAGGACGGTTGGCTGATTGTTGACGAACAATGGAGAAAGCTCTGATGGGCAATACCAAGTACAATGTGCTTTTCATGCGTGATGATGACACTGTCAAACGCTACCGCCTCAGCCCTTTCTGGCTGAAGGTTCTTGCGTGGATTGTTTTCCTGCTGGCTCTCTGCGCCGGGGCCGGTGCATGGGCCGGATACACTTTCTGGACTGAAAACGGACAGCTCAAGCAGGAAAAGATCGAATTGCAGAAGAGCCTGAATGACGCTTCCGTGCAACTGGAACGTCTGGAAAACGTGAATAAGATTCTTGATTCCTACGATCCAAACGAGTTGCAGTCGCTGCTGGCCGCTGTGCCGGTGGAAGAGAAGAAAGTTGAATCCGCTCCGGTGGTGGATTTGAACAAGCTTCTTTTCTACAAGAACATGATGCGGGCCGGGGTGGAGAATGTTAAGCTGCGTAAATCCGGCGGCAGTCTGGCTCTGAGTTTTGATTTGAATAACCTGCAGACCTCTTCCGCTTTGAGCGGTCTGGCCAAGGTTGAGCTGATTGAAAATAACGGCAAGGGTGTTGCCATCAAGGCCAACCGCAATGATCTGTCTTTCCACATTCAAAGGTTTAAAGTGGTCAGAACCCGTTTCAGCCTGCCTTCAGGGTCGGATGTAGATGACCTTTACGGTGTCAGGTTGATGATCACTACAAACAAGGGTGAGTTGATTTTCAGTGAAGTATATCCTTTGTCGCGCGTTCTTAATTAGTCTTTTCACCCTCTGCCTTGCCCTTCCGGCATCAGCACAGCAGGTGAGGAACTATACCTTCTTTGAAGGTACGCAATATCCCCTGCGGGTTACCTGGGTCTTCGGCGATGAGCCGGGTCCGGTGATTATGGTGCAGGGCGGCATTCAGGGTGATGAGCTTTCCGGTTTTTTCACCGCCCAGCTGCTGACCCGCTGCAAGGTACGCAAAGGGAGCCTGATTATCGTTCCCCGGGCCAATGAGCCTTCCATCCTGCGCCGTACCCGGCAGATCAATGTTGATCTGAACCGCCGTTTCGACAAAGAATACAACAGTTTTTACGAGGACCGCCTTGCACGGGCGATCCGTTTTCTCATTTCCGGTGCCGAAGGATTTATCCATCTTCACGAGGGCAGCGGATTTTACAATCCCAAATACGTGAACAACCTGCGCAATCCCAAGCGTTACGGCCAGTCTTTGATCATTGATGCTGCTGTGTATAAAGACATCCGGCTGGCTGAGATGTGCGAGCGCACCATCAATAAGCTCAATGGTAAAATACGTAATAAATCCTACTGGTTTACCCTGTTCAATACCAAGACTTTCGCCAAGGCCACCCAGTATCCCGAAATGCTCAAATCCCTGACCTGCTATGCCCTGCATGAACGGGGAATTCCGGCCATGGCCGTTGAAGTGAGCAAGGATATTAAAGACCTCGGCTGGAAAGTGCGTCAGCAGCTGCGGGCTACGGTTTACCTGCTGCGGGAGTTCGGCCTTGAGCTGGATGTGCCTGAATTTTCCTTTCCCAAATCCCACAAAGGGCAGGGCTTTGAAGTTCTGATCAACGGCAAGCCGCTGCGCGGCAAGTCCATTGAGCTGGTTCGCGGTGCACCTGTATCCACCTCCGGCAAGGCCGTGGTTGATTCCGGTCTTGAGCCTGCGGTGGCTGTGTTTGCCAGTGACCGTCCCAACCTCAATCTGCTTACCGCTCCGCGCATGGCCCTGTCGCAGTTCCCGGCCCTTGAGGTCCGTATTGACGGCAGCAGGCAGGCCAAAGCGAACATCCGCTGGAAAGGCAGAAGGACGGACCTGCCGGAAGTGAACGGTCCGGTTTTTCTCTGCTGGCTTAACGGTCAGCCCCGCTTCATCAGTGCCGGCGGGACCCTGCAGGCGGTTGAAGGAGACCAGATTATTCTGGAAGGAATCCTCGGCAGCAGCAAGGAAGAAATCCTGAACCTGAAGGGCTTTGTGGCTTCGGTAATGGTCAACAGCGGTCAGGACGTGGGCCACGAGATTATCGCTGATCCTTCCAATTTCATGGCCAAGTATATGCTCCAAGGACCGGACGGTGTCTCCCGCTACCGGGTTGTTCGCGAAACACCCGGCAAAAAGCGTTCAGAATTTTATCTGGCCATTACCCCCCGCCAAATCAAGGCTCTTGAATTGCAGGACGAAGACGGTAATCCTGATCTGGTTAACTGGGCCGATGGGCAAATTCGGCAGATCAGTCCTGATTTCTATGCCTTGAAAGATGTCTGGAGCAACGGAGATCGTAATAAAATTCAGCCTTTTGTTGATAATATTCCGGTTTCATGGGGTGAAGTTTTTAATGTGCGCCCCGGCAGGGAAACAGTCCTGACCATGCGTCATACCACCACTTTTGTTCCGGTGGGCCGGATGGTTTTCAAAGGGACGGATTATCTACAGACCAAGCTGGACCAGTAATAGTCCGACTCTAAAGGGAGACAGAGAATGAAGCCTGAATTTGAAACCTGCTACGTTAATCTGCCTCTGCGTTATATTTACAATTCTCCGGAGTATCTGGATTTTTTTATTGAAAATTCCATCCAGCCCGAACTTGGCCTTGATTGTCTGGGCGATGAATGCTTGAGCATGGACTGGCTGGTCTCCATCAGGGACCGCCTCCTTGAAGCAGGGCTCAAGTGTACCGTGCATCTTCCCTTTCTGGATCTTAAGCCGTCCAGCCTTAATCCGGCCATCCGCAACGCATCCATCGAGACTCTGCTCACAGCATTTGAACTGGCGAAATTTTTCGCTCCGCAACGTATGGTCATGCATCCTTCCTTTACCTCATGGCTGGAGCCGCCTCTTTTTGAGCGGGCTTATGCCAATTGTGTGGAAGGAATTCTGCGCTTGAGTAATTCATGGCCGGACCATCCGCCGCTCTGCCTTGAGAACACCTATGAATTCACTCCGGACGCCATTGCCCGGCTGGCAACAGACCTGAACCGGGACAACATCGGCATCTGCTTTGATCTGGGGCACTGGTATTCTTTTTCCAAAGGTTCGGAGCATGATGATTTTGATCTCTGGTTCGACTCCTTTGCGCCGCACATCAAGCATCTGCATTTGCATGATAACCATGGCAGCAAGGACGAGCACCTCGCCTTAGGGCAGGGCAGTATGAATTGGGATTACATCATTTCCCGCATCAGCGAGCTTGATCCCCTGCCGACCATTACCCTTGAGCCGCATAATCAGGACGATTTTATCATGACCTATGCTTATTTTCGGGAACACGTGGCGAAGAAATTGTTTTAGGTGGTTGTTTTTAAACAAAAAAGTCCCCGTAAAGTTAAACTTTGCGGGGACTTCAGATTGCTGACTAACCCCGCTTTTCTCGGAAAGCGGGGTTTTATTATGCTTTCTTCCGTTCGATTTAATTTGAAAAGCTCAAGTTTGTGCGACCAAAGTCAGATTTGGGATCAGAAGGGAAAATTGTGTTTATTTTGGAGAAAAG
>NZ_VOIQ01000024.1 GCF_010470675.1 Desulfovibrio sp. JC010 | reverse complement strand
TCCCAAGCAACGGTTCGGGTTAGAAGAACAAAGCATGACGACCCAAGCTCCGGCACGGTCTTAAAAAACCAAGGCAAAATCGGTCTGCCATGCAAAATTACAACTGTTTAATTGGTTAAACAACGTCAATCAAGACGTACTAGGCAATTCTTATTTCAATTTACTGCTGATATTATTTTTGATCCAGCGTGAATCCCACCATTCAATGGGGTTGACCGGGATACCGGCGCAGATGACACCGTAGTGCAGGTGATCCCCACCGGCCATTCCTGTGGCTCCGGTTTTGCCGATAACCTGTCCCTTGGCGACCATATCGCCCGGTTCCACATTGATCATGCTCAGGTGGGAGTAGAGGGTCTGCAGGCCGAGACCGTGGTCGATGATGACCGCGTTGCCGTAGATGCCGAAGTCAGATGCCGCCAGTACAACGCGTCCGTTGTTTGCCGCCGGAATCGGTGCCTGACGGGTGCTGGCGAGGTCGATGCCCAGATGGGTCTGCTTGTCGATGACTTTGCCTGCGTAGTAGTAGCTGCGCTTGTCACCGAATCCGGCACGGGTGGCGGCGTTGGGCAGTCTCTGGAATTTGCCTTCAAAGAGAAAGGTCGGCGAAGTCTCCTGCGCAACACGGTGTAGTTCGGCGCGGTTTTTCTTACGCAGCTCGCGGTTGACCTTAAGGAACAGCTGAACCTGACTGGGCAGGCCGGGGAAATCGCCTTCAAACTGAGGCATCTTGGTGTTCAGGAAACGGTCCGAGATGTTGATGCGGTCATGACGGTATTTTTTACCGTTGGCATGGTACCAGAATGAGCCCTTGCGGGTGTTTCCGGCTTCGTCTTGAGCGATTAGCACCGGATTAAAGTCTTTTTTCTCAGTGTAGTAGGGCATGGCGAAGAGGCAGGCGTAGCTGCCGTCCGGCTGCTTGTGTCCCGGGAAAAAGTCTTCGTTGACCTGTACACCTGTTTTGGCCGGTTTTTCGCTGAGGTTGTAAATAAGCAGACCGCAACCGCCCTGATTAAGGTTGTGGGTGGTTGTCTGCACAGTGATTTTGGGAGCGATGGTATCAAGGGTGTAGTTGCCGCGTGCGATAACCGCATTACCGCTGCCGAATCCGGCTAGAGATGTATCTACGGCCCATACGGCAATCTCAAACGGTCCTTCTTTGATCTGTTTTTTCTTGATCAGAATATCTTCATTGTAATCAAAGCTGCCTTTCGGAAGATTTTTTTCGGTAAGGGTGAGTTTTTTTTCACCCTGCGAAAGAACAATTTTCACAGCCTTAAGCCCGGACTGGGGGTCGCTGATATTTATATTGATCGGTGTTTCATAAGTTATAAAACCTTTATCCGGTGTCAGGGCTGCCTGAGGAGCGGTGGTGTCTTTGTAGAGCAGGTAGCCCCCGGTTCCGATCACAGCGACAAGTATGATCAGCAGGACGATTTGTCCGAGACGACTTTTTTTCTTAGCCATTACATATCCTTAAGTTTTTTTATGTGAATTGTTAAAATTGTGCATCTTTATTTGCTGCAGCAGAAGATAACCATAAACAGCTGAAGTGTTCAACACACAACATTGTTAAAAAAGTAACTGTCTATGAGTCATATTGACAAAACTGATACATGTATCAATTTTCTATCAGATATTGTTGACGAAAAAAGCTGGAGTGTGTATTTGGAATTGAAAAATATCGTCGCCGTGGCGGTTTTTTTTATCTTGTAAGGACAGTGCCTTACAACGCCGGCAACCACCAAGGAGGTAGGGATGAGTTTGACCAGGCGAGATTTCGTGAAAATGTGCACAGGAACTGTGGCTGGATTTGGGATTTCCCAGATGTTCAACCCCAGTGTTGTGCATGCGCTGAAGAAGTTTGTACCGAATGTTTTCTGGCTGCAGGGACAGGGCTGCACCGGTTGTTCGGTATCCATTCTGAACTCAGTGCATCCCTCTATCGCAGAGGTTCTTCTTGATGTAATCAACCTTGATTATCATCCGACCATCATGGGTTCCGAAGGCCACGAAGCCTGGGATTTCATGATGAGTCAGGCTGAAAAGAATAAGGGCAAGTACATCGTTATTGTTGAAGGTTCCGTTCCCACAGCTGAGAACGGCCACTACTGTATCGTAGGTGCAGGCGCAGACCACAAAGAATACACCATGACTGAGGCCACTCTTGAAATGGCCAAGAATGCAGCCGTGGTTGTTAACGTTGGTACCTGTGCAGCATACGGCGGTATCCCCGCTGCTGAAGGAAACCTTACCGGCTCCATGTCTGTAACCAATTTCCTCGCAGAAAACGGCGTGAAGACTCCCGTTGTTAACATTCCGGGTTGTCCCCCCCATCCTGACTGGATGGTCGGCACCCTCGTTGTCGCAATCAATGCCATTGAAGAAAAAGGCCTTGATGGCGGTCTGGCTGAAGTTGTCAAGATTCTTGACGAAAACGGCCGCCCCACACCTTTCTTCGGTGAGAACATCCACGACAACTGCCCCTATCTTGAGGCGTTCGACAACGATGAATATTCTGAAACTTTCACCGATCCCGTTAAATGCCGTTACGAGCTGGGCTGTAAAGGCCCCAATGCCAACTCCGATTGCTTCAAACGCAAGTGGAACGGCGGCGTTAACTGGTGTGTTGAAAACTCAGTATGTATTGGCTGTGTAGAACCGGGATTCCCGGATGAAATGTCCCCCTTCTACGAAGCCGGTTAACCGGAAAAGGAGAATAAATCCTTATGTCTTCAAAATCTCATGCACCCGCCGGTAAAGACGGGAAAATTAAGATTGCCATTGATCCGGTAACCCGAATCGAAGGTCACCTCAAGGCTGAGGTCGTAGTTAAAGACGGTAAAGTAACTGATGCATGGCTCTCCGGCGGCATGTATCGCGGTTTCGAGAACATCCTTGTAGGACGTGATCCCCGCGATGCAGCACAGCTGACCCAGCGTCTGTGCGGTGTTTGCCCCACTGCTCACTCCACTGCTTCCACCCGCGCTCTTGATGACGCTTTTGGCGTAAAGCTGACTACCAATGGTCGCGTTACCAAAAACCTCATCTTCGGTGCTAACTACCTGCAGTCTCACATTCTGCACTTCTATCATCTCGCAGCTCTGGACTTCGTACGCGGACCCGGCAAAGCTCCCTTTGTCCCCCGCTTCGAACATCCCGACCTGCGTCTGGATGAAAAAACCAACAAGGTAGCTGTTGACCAGTACGTTAAGGCTCTTGAAATCCGCCGTATCTGCCACGAAATGGTAGCACTGTTCGGTGGTAAAATGCCTCACGTTTCCGGTCAGGTCGTTGGTGGTGCAACTGAAATTCCGACCAAGGAAAAGCTCGCTGAATACGCAAGCCGCTTCAAGCAGGTTCAGAAGTTCATTGAAGAAACCTACGTACCCACCGTTTACCTTATCGGTTCCGTCTACAAAGATCTGTTCAAGATCGGTGGCGGATACAAAAATGCTATGGCTTACGGCGTATTCCCCATGGATGATGCTGAGTCCGAAATGCTGCTCAAGCCCGGTGTATACATCGATGGTAAGGATCAGCCCTTCGACCAGAAGCTCATCAAAGAATACACCAAGTACGCATGGTACACTGATGAGTGTTCCGATCTGCATCCCAGCGAAGGTAAAACCATCCCGGATGTTCACAAGAAGGACGCTTACAGCTTCTGTAAGGCATCCCGCTACAACGGCAAAGCTGTTGAAGTTGGTCCCCTTGCACGTATGTGGGTTCATAACCCCGAGCTCAGCCCCATGGGTAAAAAACAGCTCAAGGATCTCTTCGGCATCGAAGCCAAGATGTTCCGCGATCTGGGCGAAGACATGGCATTCTCCCTCATGGGCCGCCACGTTGCACGCGCAGAAGAAGCTTACATGGTTGCAAACGCAATCCAGGATGCATGGCTCAAAGAAGTTCAGCCCGGCGAAGAAACCTACGTCAAGACTGAAATTCCTGAGTCCGCAGAAGGTCTCGGTCTTACCGAAGCACCCCGTGGTTCCCTGCTGCACTACATCAACATCAAGGATTCAGTAACTGCTAACTACCAGATGATCCCAGCGACCCTCTGGAACAGCACCCCGCGTGATGACAAAGGTCATCGCGGTACCATCGAGGAAGCCCTCGTAGGTACTCCCGTTCCTGATCCGAAGAACCCCGTAGACATCTCAAGGATCATTCGATCCTTTGACCCGTGACTGGGTTGTGCCGTGCACGTGCTGCACGCAGAGACCGGTGAAGAGCATGTTGTTCACGTAGGCGAAGGTTGCTAACGTAACGACGTTTCACTGAATATAAGCTCCCGGATGCAGGGTTCCTGTGTCCGGGAGTTTCCCTTTCAAAGGATATAAAATGAAAAAACTGCTGGTACTTGGGATTGGTAACATCCTCCTCGGCGATGAGGGCGTCGGGGTGCATGCTGTAGAAGAGCTGAAAAAGGAAGAATGGCCGGAATACGTTCACCTCGTGGACGGCGGCACATTCACCCACGATATTTTTCACATTCTGGAAGGCTACGACGGCCTTCTGGTGCTGGACATCGTTCATGGCGGGAAGGATGGCGGCACCGTTTATTATCTTGAAGAAAAAGATATTATGAACAACGAAAAGCAGCGTCTGTCCCTGCATGACATTGATCTGGTCGATTCACTGAATATGGCCGGAGCAGTGGGCAAGCGTCCTGAAATGCGTGTCCTCGGCATGGAGCCTGAGAACTACACTGACTGGTCCATGGAAATGACCGATATCTGCAAAGCGGTATTTCCCGGTTATGTGGAACGCGCCCGTACTGAGATCAAGCGTTTTATTGAGGAGTTTGGTCAGTAGGGCGGTTGATTGGATTTGGTTTGATAGATTTTGTTTAAACGGCAGCTCCTAGGTGGGGCTGCCGTTTTTTAGTCTTCGGAAAGTTGTTCCCATTCAATGCCCATGGCGTCAGCAATACGTTTCAGGGTGCTGGGACGTAATGATTTAGGGTTGTTTTCCATTTGGGAAAAGCTGGCCTGTTTTATGCCCATGGATTCAGCTACTTCTGTCTGAGTTTTGCCAAGGTGTTCACGCCAGGCCCGGACAAGAGGCTTGTTTTCAAGTACGTGGAGTTTAACTACTTCATGAGGAATTGAAATAGAGCTATCCGAGTCTGCCTTCTTGTTAAGTTCAAGAAAGCTGTCATAAGGCATGACAACACAGTAAGGCTGCCCTAAACTGTCTTTCAAAATGTCGTAATCAATACGTTCTTTCATCTCTTTTTTTCACCTCTTCGATATAGATTACAACTGGTTCCCCAGATTCAACTGAGAATAAAATTCTACATCTGCCTACTCTGAATCTATAATCTTCCCGATTGGTCAATGACTTCACATTAGAGCAATCAGGGAACTCCTCAAGTTCATCAAACTTTTTAAGTATGCGTTTTTGATCTTCAGTGTGAATTTTCCGTAGCTGCTTTAGTGCCTTCGGGAGCCATTTAACTGTGGTCATAATTAAATATAGGTTTGAATATAGGTTTAGTCAAGAGAGGACCTATGTGGCTTGATCATTAAAAGCATAAAATTATTATTAGCTCACTACGCGGGGCTGCCGTTTCTTCTTCCCCCAAGGACAACTAGCCACACAAACCCCGCAAATATAAGGCATCAAATTCCCAAATCCCGACACTTTATTCAGATGATCAACACATGCTGCTAAATCTACTGCTTCGTTTCGTGAAGCATAATGCAGCTCGGTATTCACGTTTTTTATGGCCCCGGAAGGGCAGGCGTCAGTGCATTTTGTGCATTTGCCGCAACGGTTTTTGATTGGTTCATCTGCTGGGATATCGAGGTCGGTGAGGATTGTTACCAGCCGAATGCGTGGTCCGTACTGCGGGGTAACCAGCAATAATGATTTGCCTTGCCAGCCGAGTCCGGCGTTAATGGCGACTGCTTTGTGTGAAATATAGGAAACAAATCGTTCTTCACAGAGAATCTGGCTGGCCGGGATGGGTAGTGTTTTGCCACCGTTATTCTGGATAAAACTTGTCACCCGGCAGGCAATGTTGTCGAGCAGGGCGTTAACGCGCTGGTAGTGTTGGGAATATATTTCAGTGGGGCGGTCATCGATTGTTTCCATGATTCCGTCAGCAAGCTGAACTGCAATTGAGATAGCCCGTGGGAAGTTGGTCAGCAGGTCATCGGGGCGGGTTTCCATACCAGCCATGCGGGTTGTATCCGCAATTTTGATCAGGTCCGCTCCCCATTGCTGGGCATTGGCTAAGAGTTCGCTTTTTAAATCCGTCACTTTTCTCTCCCGTTTCCTGTCCTGATTTCTGATTGATATCGCATATGAACACAGCCGACATTAATCGCGCAAGTATCATATAATATAGAATGAAATTGACATCAGGGAGTTACAATGCGCTTTACTCTTCGATAACCTCGATCAGTTTTTGCAAAACCAGCGGGGTATTAAAATTTTCCAGCACTCTTTGCCGTCCGGCTGCACCCATTTTCTTGCGCAATTTAACATCAAGGATCAGTTTTTCCAGTGCCGCTGCCAGTTTTTCTGTGTCTTCTACTGGAACAAGAATCCCGGTCTCGCCGTCAGCGACAACTTCCGGGTTGGAGCTTATGTCAAAGCCCACTACGGGCTTTTCCAATGTCATGGCCTCAACCAGCGCATAACCGAATCCTTCCCAGAGCGAGGGCAGGCAGAAAATATCCTGCGAAGCGTGGAAACTTTTCATGTTTTCAATGAAGCCGAGGAAGGAAACGTGATTGTTTACGTCCAGTTTTGCGGCGTAGTCTTTTAATTCCTGTTCCATTTCGCCTTTTCCGGCGATGAGTATTTTGAAATTTAGGCCCTTTTCTTTGAGCAGTTTTGCGGTCTTGATGAGATGTTTTTGACCCTTTTGAGCGGTTAAGCGGGCTGCGTTTCCGATGACTACTTCATCTTTTTTGGGTGTGTAGAGCGGGCTGAAATCCTGTTTATCGAACTCGGCAACATCGAAGCCGTTGTATATCTGGCGGATTTTGCTCTCATCGATCAGGTCGGCATTGTTGGCTAGAACAGTACGCTTTGTCTCAAGGGAATTGACGATTAAGCGGTCAACAACATTCTTGAAAATGTAGCGGTTGAGCAGGGAATTCTTTACCGGAACGGCGATTCCTCTCCGGTAGATTACACGGTTAACCTCGGCACGTTTGGCTGCGATGCCACCGCTCTTCAGGTCTGAGGGCAGGGCGGTGATCAAAGTCTGGATGTTGTTGGTTTTAAAAAATGATTTCAAGCGGCCCATTAAAATGGGATTGAGGAAGGAAAGATTGCCGATGGGCTCGCTGTGCAAGGTTATGCCCGGTTCGTTTTCTAAGCGGTCTTTCAGTTCGGATTTATGGTTGGTTACCACGAAAACGTTGTAACCCTGATCCCGGAGGAGCAGGGAAAAGTGGTGGTTCCACTTTTCCCCGCCGCCCCAGGCTTTATTACTATTGAAGAAGCATACGTTTCTATTCACTTAACTTGATTCCAAGTGCGTCTGCTGTCAGCTGCGGGATCGATTCAAGGCTGGGGCAGACTGTGAATCCTGCTGCGCGCATTTTTTCCAGCTTGCCCTGAACCCCGGTTCCTTCCTGAAGGATAGCACCTGCGTGGCCCAGACGTTTGCCCGGAGGTGCGGTCTGACCAGCAATAAAGGAAAGTACGGGTTTGTCAAATCCTGTTTCGATCACGTAGTCCGCGAGGTCCTGCTCAGCGGTTCCGCCGATCTCACCCAGAACCATAACCGCCTTGGTTTCATCGTGGTTTCTGAGCATTTCGAAGACATCCGCGAAGGTGGTGCCGATGTAGGAGTCGCCGCCGATACCGATGGACAGGGATTGTCCGATGCCCACCTGATTGAGGCGGTCGGCCACTTCGTAGGTAAGGGTGCCGGAACGCGAGAGTACGGCCACCGGACCGGGGGAGAACGGAGTAGTGGGCAGGATACCTATTTTGGTCTGGCCGGGTACGATCATGCCGGGGGTGTTGGGACCGACAATACGAGTCTTGCCGCCTTTAACCTGTTCCAGCACGTTGAGCATGGCCGACTGCACAATGCCTTCAGTGATGCAGACCACCCACGGAACTTCGCAGGATGCCGCTTCAAGGATGGCATCAGTTGCCAGCTTGGGCGGAACAAAAATGATGCTGGCCCCGATTTCATGGTGCCGCTGTGCTTCTTTGATGGAGTTGTAGACCGGAACGCCGAGTACTTCCTGTCCGCCCTTGAACGGGGTTACCCCGGCAACGATGTTGGAGCCGTATTCTAGCATAAGCTTGGTATGCAGGCGGCCCTCTGCCCCGGTAATTCCCTGTACGAGGATGGGAGTATCCTTGTCGATGCCGAACTGGTGCGGTGATTTGTAGCCGATGTCTTGGGGGCGTGAATCGGGCATAGCCGCGATGGGGTCGGGGAATTCGATTGTGGTCGTGTCCGCAGGCTTGAGCTTGACCAGCAGGTCGAGGGCTTCCTGCATATTTCTGGCCCGGTGCAGCTTGTCGCCTTTGACCTGCTTGAGCACTTCCAGACCTTCTTCCGCGCTGTTGCCGGACATACGCACCACAATGGGTTTTTCCGGTTCCTTGCCGCCGAGGGCTGCAACGAGTGCCTTGGCAACCAGTTCGCAGGAAAGGATTCCGCCGAAGAGGTTGATCAGGATCGCTTTGACCTGATCATCATCAAAAAGCAGACGCAGGGCGGTTTCAATGCGTTTCTGGTCCGCAGCACCGCCGAGGTCGAGGAAGTTGGCTGCCGGGAGGTCGGAGAAGTTCAGCGCGTCCATGGAAGCCATGGCCAGACCTGCACCGTTGGCAATCAGGCCCACCCAGCCTTTAAGGGAAACAAAGCTCATTCCGGCATCGCGGGCGATATTTTCCACCGGGGTGGAGTGTTCAGGCTGGTAAAATTTTTCAAAAGCGGGATTGAGATCGACGATATTGTCGTCCATTTCGATTTTGCCGTCCAATGCGAGCAGCTTGCCGTATCCGGTCAGGGCCAGCGGGTTGATCTCTGCCAGCAGCAAGCCGTTATCAATCATGGAATTGTAGAGATTTTTAACGATGTTGCTGAAATCGACAAAAAGTTCTTTGGCAATGCCGATGTGGAAAAAGGCTGCGCGAATCTGGTTGGGCTGCAATCCGCCGGGCAGGCTGATTTCCTGAATGAGCAGGTTTTCAGGACCCATGTTTTCGATTTCCACACCGCCCTCGCGGCCCACGGTCATGATGACCTTGCGACGCTGGCGGGACAGGGTCAGGGATAGATAGAATTCCTTGCGGATGTCCACTGCGGGTTCTGCGCGCAGGAAGGGAACCTTGTTGCCCTTGATTTCCATGGACAGGATCTGGCGGGCGATTTTTTCGTATTCGTCCTGAGAATCAACCTTCTGGATTCCTCCGGCCTTACCTCGTCCGCCTACGGGGACCTGAGCTTTGAGAATCCACGGCAGGGGAAAATATGGTTTCAGGCCGGGAAGGTCCTTTTGGGAAATTTTCACCCCGGTGGGGACAGGAAGTCCGGCCTCTTTGAGAAGAATTTTACTTAAGTGTTCATTGAGCAGCATACTCCCTCCGTATGCAAGTGATGATGCGCTTCGCGCTTTTTGATGATCGCATTTCGCCTCCGGCGGGCAAAGGGGATAATCCCCTTTGCAATCCCTAGTAGTTGGAGAGCAATAGTTAAATCGAGCAGGATTTAACTGTTGAAAATTTTCGGGTAGTCATCTTTTGAATGATACTCGTACCCATGGCGTATAATTCAATTATATGGCACTCTCAAGGTTAATTAGTGAATTCATTTGCAGTTGAACAGTTGTTTTGTCCGGGAACCTTGTTAAATAAACGGATAGGACGGAAATAAAATATTTCCGTACAAAGTTTTGAGCTGAACTGCTGAAGGAAATATTATGGCTGATTTTAAAGATTTTACCGATGCTTTGACGGATGAGGTCCTTAGCGATATGGCGGATTCCTATTTTGGGGCCCGTGTGGATGTTGATGATGCTATTGAGCTTTTCCATGAACTTTCTGAGAAATTGCATCTCAAGCTGTATCGTGTTTTCAGGGTCTGTGCCTTGCTGGATAAAATTTGTCTCGGCCCGGAAGGATTCAATGATTTTCTGGTTGCTTCGGGGATGAGCAGAAGCAGTTTTTACCATCCGGCAGGAGTGGAATGTGCTGAGCTGATGGATAAGCCTTCCTTTGCTTTTACCGGCAGGGGGGAATACATCAAATGGTTCAATATTGCTTATGAAATGCTTTTTGAATCTATCAATGACTACATGCATGGCTCATTTCGTGATGATGGCAGTGGCCGTAAAATCCGCACTGTAAACCGTGAGGATTTTTTCCGCATGGCCGAGGAGATCAATGTTAAAATAGAAAAGGTCAACCGGAACGTCACAGCTTCCGACGTATTGAAATTTACCAAATCACTTGATCCGGAGTCCGTGCAGAAGGAGAATATCGCTGGATGTGTAGGTCCTCAATGTCAGGTGATTGATGATGAGATGGCCTTCACAGTCATCACAATTAAGGATATTGATTTTCCACAGTTCCCTGAACTTCCTCCCTTGAAAGAGATGAAGTCGTATATTTCCGGTTATTGTTCACAGGTCTGGGCCCGTGATAAGGCGCGGGTCAGGGCTTTGCTTGTTGATTTGAGAAAGAGTGTGAATAAGGAGTTGTCATGAGAAAAGTGTTCGGTCTCATTCTGGTTTTGCTGCTTGTTTTGTCTTTGGGATCTATTGTATCTGCTGAAGAAACAAAGGCTGTGCCTGACACCAAGACTAAGCCTGCCCCGGTTGAAAAAGTAGAACCGGTTGCTGAAAAACAAGGCATTCCGGTTGTTGTGGTTCATTCCGGAGATGATGTGTTCGGCGGTACTCTGGCTCTGAAATTAAAGGAAAGCTTCAGGAAATCCGTTCTGTTCACCTTGGCGGGTAAAGACACCAGGTCCGTGCGTGTCAATATTGAATCACGCAGTGAATTCAAGGACAGGCCCGAGATCGGTTCCGTTTATTCCGTGGTCTGGACTTTTGCCGAAAGCGGAGAAGTTGTACCCTTTTATCTCAAGCAGGAGCTCGGCATTATCACTTGGCGCAATGTTGAGAATGCTGCCGCGGGGCTGATGAACAAGACCGATAAAGTCGCCGGGGAATACAAGTACCTTTTTGATTAAACAAATTTAACTCCATTTTCTGCCTCTGCTGAAAGCCTTGATCCTCATGGCTCGCATGTTGCGCAGTTTTTCCCCTGATTCCTTTCCAAGATTTCTTTCGTGGGCCGGCAGGGATACTTTCAGTATCTCTGTCAGGTCTGCGGGAGCATGCTCAAGCACTCCTTCTCCTCTGTCCGCATGGCAGAGGCTGATCATATTTTCCAGCAGGCCGGATACATGCAGTTTCATGAGCAGGTCTACTTTGGTGCCGGGGCGCAGTTCGCGGTAGCTTCCGGCTTTCATGTGCAGCAGGGCGGCTGTTTCCCCGGCGCGGATAAATTTTACCGGGAGCGTGAGTCTGCTGCCAAGTTCTTTTGCCGGGACTGCCCCGGCCTTGTCGTGTCCGTAGTGGGAGGGCAGTATCTCTGCCGAGGTGTGCACTTTTCCCAGATCATGACACATGGACATCCAGCAGGTCAGTGCGTTTCCTGCAACTTTATCCATTATATCTGCCGTATGTCCGGCCACGGATTTGTCGTGATACTGCGGCGGTCCGGCGGGGATTTTATCAGCCCCGGAAAATTCAGTGAACCATGGCTCAAGGCAACTCCCTTCAATCAGCAGCCGCAGAAAATTGCCCGGTCTGGGGCCGCTTAAGCCTTTGCGCAGTTCCACACCTATACGGTCCGGGGCAATATCTTCCAGCCAGCCGTTGGCTGCACAGCGTTTCATCTGCGCAATGAGTTCCGGGTGGGGGCTGAATTCCGGAAAGCGGGCCATGAAAGCCGCAGCCCGGAATACCCGCAACGGGTCTTCTTTGAAGCAATCCGGGAAGGAAGGCCGCAGGATTCGGTTATGCAGGTCTTCCAGACCTTGGGGGTGGGCGTAAAGCTCGCCGTCATCATCAAGGGCAAAGCTGTTTATAGTGAAGTCGCGGGCAAGAAGATCTAAGTTGATTGTTTCTTCTGTATTCTTACCTCTTGCTCTGGGAAAGGAGAATTCAAGACCTTTTAGATAAAATATTTCGTACGATTTACCTACCGGGCGTGCAGCCGGAAAGAGTCTAAGAAAATCATCAGCAGTGCCGGAAGCAATGAGATAATCAAGGTCCTTGGGTTGGCGACCAAGGAGCAGGTCCCGTATTGCTCCCCCTGTAATGAGGATTTTTAGTTTGTCCGAATTTTCAGTCATTATGGAAAATTTATAGCAGTGTTTTCACAATTTGACGATACTGACTAATTGCTATTTTTTTTAGAAAATAGACTGGTAGGGTTCTGAATTTACGGACATGATTGACTTATCTTAAGAAAATCGGCACTGCAATGAGATGAAGAATCACGCTGTTGTCTATCCCTGTTCATTGCTATTAATCTTTCTGTTGGCCCTTTGTCCGGTGCTGTTCGGTAATTCCGGATGCGGAGTCAGCACAGACAATAATTCAACTGTCAATGGAGCTGTTGTTGCCAACCCTCTGCTGGTCAATGCTGTTGTTTCTGCAGTTGATGCGGATGGTCGCACTTTTTCTTTTGGAAGGACAGCGGCTGACGGTAGTTTTGGTTTCAATTATCCGCAGGATGCGCAGTTCCCGCTGATTTTAAATTTCAGTGGTGGGTATTTTCAAGGTTCAAATACTGAGTTCAAAGGTACAGTGCGCACCGGGATACTCAATAGTAATGCTACCGAAATTTCGGCCTCAACTGTTTCTACTCTGGCGGTTGAGATTGCCGAAAGTATTGATATGCCCGGGGCCGCATTGCTCGATAAATTGGACAGAGCTACCCAGATTGTACACGGGCTGCTGCAGGACTATGGTACATTTAATGTTTTTACGGATTTGCCTTGTGCTATGACCGATTCAACTGTGCTTACTTCCCAGCGTTTACGTTATGCCAATAATAGTTTTGTTGATATTCTGGGGAATTATGTTGGAGCGAGAGTTAATGGTACTTGTGATTTAGCCTCCAGTGATTTTAATGCTCTGCTTCGTTCGGTTGCTTTGGATTTATGTGATTCATCCTGGGATGGAGTCAGCAATGTCGGTGGAGATACTGCTGCCCTTAACTGGCTTGCAGCTTCAGCTGCAGCTTTAGGTACGGGGGCGGCTTTTAAGAATAATATCAGCAGTTATGTGCCGAGCACCACATGGGCATCAATAACGAATCTTATGGCCGGCGAGCAGCAATCCACTTCTGTGCCCTTGACGGCAGCCCAGCCTGCCAACCCTGTCCCTTCTCCCAAAATACAGCCTGCAACGGCTCAATTTAGTTCCGATTTTGAAACTGCGTTGGGTACTAAATTCGATGAGGTTGTCGGGGGGTATAATTGTGTTGGCGGAATTATTGCCATCCTGCGTCCTGACGGTGCTGATACTCGTTATGCTACAGGTTTGAGCGAGGCCGCATCAATTACCGATATGGATCAGACTACCTGGACAGCGGGAACTAATATGGGATTTGCTGATAATCTGCACTGGCGTATTGCCAGTGTATCAAAAAGTTTCACGTCCACGATGATTTTGACTTTGGTGAATGATGGAATCCTGAGTCTGGATCAGACAATTAATCACTGGCTGGGTGCAGTGGTGCCGAATTCAAATGTGATCACCATCGAAAATCTTTTGCGCCAGACTAGCGGGCTGTACAACCGGGAAGCCGATCCGTGCGAGGCCCTTGTTAATAATCATACATACTCTTTTGCCGAACTTGCGGCTATGTCAAATCAGGCGGGAGGAGGAAAGGTTTATTTTCAGCCGGGAGAGCAGTTTAAGTATGCGGATATAAACTATATCCTGCTGGCATGGATTGCAGAGAGGGCAACCGGGCTTACTTATAAGCAACTCATTGAGCAGCGGGTTATAATTCCTGCCGGACTGACCAATACTTCCGTTCCGGAACCATCCGACTCCTCCATGCCCGTACCGTACATCCGAGGATACAGCACTTGTGCTGATCCGGGAATATGTGGAGTAGGTGATGGGTGTTGGAAGAATTTTTCCATTTGGAATTATTCGTTTGATGTGGGATCGGGTAATGTAATTTCCACTGTTGCGGATATGCTTACTTGGCTTAAGGTTCTGGATTCAGGAAGTCTGGTAGGTGATGAGATGCGTGCACGGATGGTGGAAAAGACACCCGGAGTAGATGATAAGTATGGTCTTGGGGTTATGTACGACCACGATTCTTCGGGAAATCTTATAAAACTGGGCCATGATGGTGAAAATCCGGGATATTCTACTTATGCTTTTAAAAGTTGCGGATATTACGTGGTCGTAATGGTTAACAGCGATAACTCTGCTGAGTTGGATTCAGTTCAAATGCCTGAAGTCGCAGGGCCGTTTATTTATTCTGAAATGAATAACTGGCTGAATAAGTAGTGGGCATTTATAAAATCCATATGGCAGTGCCTATGGTTAATGTTTAAAAATAGCTGAGCAGGTTTCTCCCCGCCAATTTGAGCCGCTTCCGTTCCGTGTTCTTGATTAATTCAGGTTTGATGGTATCGTATGATTAATGAAAAACAAAATACTCATCATCATGTTTCTCGTGCTTGTGGCGGCTCTTTTTTTCGTCTTTGATCTGGACAGGTTTCTGACCCTCGAATATTTGAAAAATTCCCGGCAGGAGTTTCAGGTATTTTATGATCAAAATCCATTCTTAACAGTTTTTTCCTTTTTTCTGATCTATGTAATTGTTGTAGGAGTTAATCTTCCGGGAGCGACAGTGCTAGGTCTGGCCGGAGGGGCCTTGTTCGGTTTCACCGTCGGGGTGCTGATTATTTCATTTGCCAGTACCATCGGTGCCACTCTGGCCTGTTTTTTTTCCCGCTATCTGTTTAGGGATTACGTGCAGCAGAAATTCGGGGACCGTCTGGAAAAAGTCAACCGGGGTATTGAGGAAGAAGGCCCGTTTTACCTTTTTACCATGCGCCTTATTCCGGCCATTCCTTTTGTAGTCATTAATCTGGTTATGGGGCTCACCCCCATGCGACTGAAGACTTTTTATTGGGTTTCGCAGCTGGGTATGCTGCCCGGAACCATGGTTTATGTTAATGCCGGTAAGGAGTTGGGCCGGATTGATTCTTTGTCAGGAATAGTGCAGCCGGGTGTGCTTTTTTCTTTTGTGCTGCTGGGACTGTTTCCCCTTGTTGTTAAAAAGGTTATGGGACTTGTTAAGAAGCACCGTAATGTGTAATATTTAGAAAGATTCAGTTAATTTAAGCACATTTTAATATGATTGTACGGACCGCGCCAAGCATACGGACCTACCATAAAGGTAAGGTTATATTCCATGAAGGTCAGGAAAGCAAAATCGCTTACATGATCAAATCTGGGACTGTGGATATTTTTAAGAGAATCGACAAGAAAAAGTCGGTTATGGCTTCTTTGCGCCGTGGGGATATCTTCGGGGAAATGTCCCTGCTTGCCAACCAGAAGCGCACAGCGAGTGCCGAAGCTTCGAGTTTTTGCGAACTGGTGGTGCTCACAGAAGAGATGATGAACAAGCTTCTTGCCGCATCACCGGAAACAGTAAAGAAAATGCTGGAACTGTTGGCCAAAAGGGTTGCAGCTACTGACCTGAAGGCCGGGTGTGCTGAGCAGAGTGATTCATTTCTCGCCCTCGCAACCATTCTCGATCTTGCCTACCGCGAATTTGCGTATATTCCCCGTGATAAACAACGGGCAATTGAGAATTATAAGATGGGGTTGTCGGTTAATTCCTACACCGAGACAGTGAAAAATCTGGCTGTTTTTTCAAATCTTGAAATTGAATCTTTCCTTGAAACGGTCTTCAAGTTGCGGCTGATTGATATGAAGAGCGTTAAAAAAGGTGATAAAAGTGCCTTTGTCGAAAGATATATCACGATTAAGAATTTCGAGCAGTTCATGCCTAATCTGCGCAATCTCTATAAACAGATGCGTGAACTCGGAGCCAATGTTGACCAGCGCATGAGTTTCATGACTTTTACGGACCTTGCACAGCGGACCGGCAGCACTCCGGAGCAGATTTATAAGAAGGTTATCAAAGAGGAGATGCCTGAGAATCTGCTCTTTTTTAACCGTGAGAAAGCCATGGAATGGCGCAAGGATAAGGAACCTAATTTTTTCAAAAAATTCCGCAGGCCTCGTAAGGCTCTGGAAGATCTTGAAGCTGCTGAAGATATCATTTTTATTGATAACCCAACTCTCAAAAAGGCCCTTGAAGAATTTAATTATTACAAAATTTCAGTGCTTTATTCTGCTCTTGACCAGCAGGGCAGGGATAAACTCAAGCGTAATATAGGCAAAAAGGTCGCCCAGATTCTGTTGCGGGAGCCGCCTGCGGACCGGGATCCCAACGATTCCGAAGTTCTGGAATGCTGTGATGAACTCCTTGATAGTGTACGTAAACTCAAGGGGGTCAAGTAGGATGGGAAGGCCGCAATCCAAGACTTTTTTGAAGGGCGAGGTGCTTTTCAGAGAAGGCGACAAGGGTAATGTTGCCTACATGATTCAGTCTGGTTCCGTTAATATTGTCAAAAATATTAAGGGTAAAAGGCAGATTCTTGCTACCCTCGGCCCGGGCGAACTGTTCGGGGAAATGGCAATTATTTCGCGTAGTGAAAGGGTGGCGGGGGCTGAGGCTGCGTCTGAATGTACCGTGCTGGTGCTCACTGCGCGGCTGATCCTGATGCTGCTTAAGAAAAGTCATCCCACAGTATTTCATCTTACCCGCGTGCTGGCTTCACGTCTCGCCCGTGCGGACCGTGCTATTTCTGAGAGTCGCAGCGATAACTCATGGCTGACCTTCTGTCGGCTGCTGCATATGAAACACCGTATTCTTCAGACTACGCCCAAAGGTGAGGATGTTCCCATCGGCATTACTCTTGAGGAATTGTCCAAAGAATTCTCAGATATTACTAATGCTTCACAGCATGAAATAGATAGGCATTTAAAATCCGCGGTTGGGTTCAACATGGTCTCGGTAAACAAGATTGCCTCACAATCTTATCTGACCATCACCAATCCCGATGATTTTATGGCTATTGCCGAAAATCTTTCCGAAGATGTCAACAAATTCAGCGGTAAGGTCTTTTTGTCCGACTTTGTTGATATTCATGATTTTTCCGCTCTGGTCGATTCTGATCCGGAGATGATTTACAAAAAAATCGGCGTAGGTGATTTTCCCGAAGATATCTGCATGCTGCACAAGGATGCTACTTCCAAGTGGGTAGAAAAGAAGGGCGAGCAGTTCTTCAGGGAAGTGAAGCGCAAGCGCAAATCCATTGAAGAGCTTGAAGGTGTTGAAGATATAGTCTTTGTTGATCTCGGAACATTGAAGCAGGTTTTCCGGCAGCTTGGATATTACAAGCTCGGTATCCTGCTGGCAATTGCCGGGGAGGAGGCCAAGAAAAGAATTCTGGCCGCCATTTCAACCAAGATCGCAGCTGCCATTTCCCGCGATTCCCGCTCCTCCGATGCCATTGACCAGACCGAAGCCGATGATGTGGAAGAAGAACTCATCGATTTGATACGTGAAATCAAGTCCTCTAAAAAAGAATAATCAACGGCTTAGAAAGTGCCAGATGTAAGGCGCAAGGATAATATTGGAACGAAGCGTATCCAGACATACGTGAGTTTCAATATTATTCGCAGCAACGCAGCAGATGGTGCTTTATAAGCCGTTGAGAAAGAATAACGTTGCACATTTTGCGCGCTTTGGTTAAGAATATAATTAAGCTAAAGTATTAATAAAAACAGATTCTCCCTTGTTAATAATCTTTTGACCATGGGATAGTGCGCATGATTACTCGAATTACCATTATTAACGGTAAGGAAACCAGTCCTCTCCCCAAGACAACCCCGGAAAATCTTTTTCAGGCTCATCCGCTTTGGGCGCGGGATATTGAAAATTTCGGTCCATGGAACAGTGAAGATGCAGAATACAGGACCTATTCAACATGGATATCCGGTTCGCGGACCGGGGTTCCTGTTGCTGTTTGCGGTTCCTGTGTATCCAGTCTTGATGTCGCATGGCGGCTCAATGCTCTTGAAGATCTTTCGGAATGGGGAAGTGTGCTGGCTGTGGAGCAGAATACCGGACGCGGGCAGGTGCGCCGCGAATGGATTTCGCCTCCCGGAAATGTATACGGAACCATCAAGTGGCCTGCGCTGCCGGAAGCAAAGCCCGGTGAGGAACGTCCGGTCTGGAACCGGATTCTGCCCCTTATCGTAGGCTATCTGACCTGTAATGCCCTGCGTGATCTGGGAGTGGAAACCCAGCTCAAGTGGCCCAACGATATTCTGATCGATGGCAAGAAGGCCGGGGGTATTCTCATTGAAGAACGCGGGAATGCCACCATGGTCGGCATCGGCTTGAATCTGGCCTATGCCCCGGCGAGGGAGCTGCTGCGGGCTGACCATGCTGTTCCGGCCGGAATGCTCAATACTGATTCCATGCAGCTGGGGCCGCTGGAAACATGGGTTGAGTTGATTAAGTATTTCAGGGGAAATTTCGAGCAGATCATCTCCATGAAGAATACCGACGATTTTCTTTACGAGCTGGCCGACCGTCTGGTCTGGTTCGGTGAGGAAGTGAAGATTGTGGACGGTCCTGAAGGAGTTGAACGCGGTGTTATCTGCGGTTTGCGTTCCGATGGCGGTCTTGTTGTTGACCATAATGGCGAGCAGCATGAGATTTATTCCGGCTCGGTAATGCCTTTATAATGCAGATAGATACTGTTTTTGCTTGACATACGGGCCTTGCTGAGGAATTGCTTTTTTGTTGCCGGGTGAATTGAAGGGAAGCTTTTCATCCGTTCACGGCAATCCCGGAATGCAGCGGAGTTCTTCCGTCTGTGCCCGAATCAGTATCATTATCGTATGCATCCCTGCCTTTTGCCAAAGCAGGGGGGCTTAGTCTGTTTATATTCTGTTAATTTCTTTTCGATTACTGATTATCTTATTTACCCGGATTTTATATCGAAATCCAAGAGCATATCGTCTTAATGATGTGTAAGGAGGAAGTGATGGCTGGTAAGACGGAAGAAGCAGTTTCCGCTAAAGGTGCGGAAACAGCAGCTCCGAAGAAGTCCCAGGCTAAAAAACAGCTTGAAAAGAAGCTGATTCTAACCGGTGCCGATATCGTTAAAATCGGCGAAGATGCGGAACTGCTGGTTGGCGGAAAGAACTATAATACCGCTTTGATCAGTCAGGTAGAAGGCATCAGATCACCCCAGTTCAGGGCTGTTTCATCCATCGCATTTCATAAGCTGCTGGATGAAACAAAAGTACATGCCAGTGTTGTCAGGGCTGTTGTAGACAGCGAATATAACGCTGTGGACTGGTCCAGTGAAGAAGTTAACAGTGACAGTGAATTTTTACAGAAATTTGTCCGCTCCATTGCTCAGGTAATTAAAAAAGAAGCAGGCAAGCACACCGAAACCCAGATTCAGCTGCGCACCTTTATCAACAACGTTGTTGAAGGTTTCGCCACCTCTCCTGAAGGAATTGACCAGCTCCGTAAAAGATCCGTGCTTGTTCAGAGTGCGATCCTTTCCGTTGAACTCCCCAAAGAAGTCGATAATGCAGTCAGGGAAGCTTATCTTTCCATCTGCAAGGATGCCGGGCTTGAAAACGAGCCTGTGGCGGTGCGTTCTTCCGCAGCAGGGGAAGACAGCCGTAAAAAGGCATTTGCCGGACTTCAGGATACCTATCTTAACATTGTCGGCGAAGACCAGTGCTCTGAAGCCTATCACTGGGATTGCGCCTCCGCATACAATCTGCGCAGCATGACCTACCGCCGCGAGGCTATTCTCGATGCGGTTACTTTGGCAGAAAATACCGGCGATGCCTCCATCGCTGAAAATGCCAAGCTTGAATGGGCTATTGAAAATACCTCCCTTTCAGTCTGCATCATGCGCATGATCAATCCGGTTATTTCCGGTACCGCGTTCAGCGCAGATACCGCCACCGGCTGCCGTGGAACAGATCGCAAGGATCTTGTTTCCATTGATGCCAGCTACGGTCTCGGTGAGGCTGTTGTGGGCGGCATGGTCACCCCGGATAAGTTTTATGTCTTCCAGCGTGATGACGGATCTGAAGTTGTTGTCCGTAACATGGGCAGCAAGGACAAGAAGATTGTTTACAGCGAGAAGGGCGGTACCAAGGTTGAAAAAGTTCAGCCCGGTGCTGTTTATCGCTGGGCTCTCTCCCTTGCACAGGCCGAGGAAGTGGCCAAGGGTGTGCGCGGTATCAGCGAAGCATACGGCGGTATGATCATGGATACCGAGTTCTGCCTTGATGCGGCCGACCGTCTCTGGTTTGTACAGGCCCGTCCTGAAACCCGCTGGAACGAGGAATTTGAACAGCATCCTGATGCCATCTTCATGCGCAGGCTTGAAGTTGACCCCAAGGAATTGGAAGAAGCTGAAGTGGTGCTGGAAGGTAACGGCGCGTCACGCGGCGCAGGGCAGGGAACTGTTAAGTACCTGCGTTCCGCTCTTGAGCTGAATAAAATCCACAAAGGCGATATTCTGGCAGCAGAACGCACTGACCCGGATATGGTTCCGGGCATGCGTATTGCCTCCGGTATCCTCGCGGATGTGGGCGGTGATACCAGCCACGCGGCCATTACCTCCCGTGAACTGGGTATCCCTGCCATCATCGGCATTCAGCGGCTCGAAGTGCTGCGCTCTCTTGAAGGTCAGGAAATCACCGTTGACGGTTCCCGCGGTAAAGTTTATCGCGGCGCATTGCCTCTTATTGAGGTCGGCGGAACTATCAACACTTCCGAGCTTCCGGCTACCAAGACCAAAGTCGGGTTGATCCTCGCTGATGTGGGGCAGTCTCTGTTCCTTTCCCGCCTTAGAGAAGTGCCTGATTTTGAGGTCGGCCTGCTGCGTGCTGAGTTCATGCTCGGCAATGTGGGTGTTCATCCGCTGGCTCTTGAAGCTTACGACAACGGCACCCTCGATAAGCTGGTTCAGGAGAAGCTCGATGAGCTTGATTCAAAGCTGACCACAGTAATGAAGACCCAGCTTGATTCCGGACTCATCTCCCTGAACATCAATCTCAGGGAATATGTGGGCGCACTCACCGGTCTGACGGAAGAAATGGACTCCATGGCCAACGCCAATACCGCGCGCGGAACTGAAGAAGTTCTGGCCATGCACCGCAAGCTGCGTGAACTGGACAAGAAGCTTGACCATTATCTCGAGCACAGTGCTGAAAGCCTGTACACCCTGAAAACTTCCGTGAATATCGAGGAACACCTGCGCGGCGTACTCGGCATTCATGCGGGTGAACACGCTGATTCCAAGTTTATCTACAAACGTACTGAATCACTGGATGAATTGCCCGGCATGCTTGCCAAGGCCAAAGAGAATCCTCTGGTGCTTGAGTACATTGAAGAAGTTAAAGCGTTACGTGAAGAAGTGGCCCTCAAGATGGGGCTCAAGTCCGAAATGGATGAGGTCACCACCCTTCGTCAGCGCATTGCAGATATCATTAAATCCCGCGGCCTGCGCACAGGTAAGGAAAACTATATCCAGACCCTGTCTCAGGGACTGGCCCTGTTCGCTATGGCCTTTTACGGTAAGGATATTGTCTACCGTACCACGGACTTCAAAACCAACGAATATCACAACCTGCTCGGCGGTCTGCTCTTTGAGCACCATGAAGACAACCCCATGCTCGGCTATCGCGGTGTTTCCAGAAACATCCACGACTGGGAGCTGGAGGCATTCAAGCTGGCCCGTGGCGTATTCGGCGGTAAGAACCTGCATATCATGCTGCCCTTCGTGCGCACCATTGAGGAAGCACGCAGCATGAAGCGTTACCTCTCACAGGTTCACAACCTCGAATCCGGCAAGGATGATTTGAAGGTGATCCTCATGGCCGAGATTCCCAGTAACGCAGTACTCGCCAAGGAATTCATCAAGGAAGTTGACGGTTTCTCCATCGGCTCCAACGATATGACCCAGCTGGTGCTCGGGACTGACCGTGACAACTCCAGCCTGCAGCATATCTACGACGAGGAAGACCCGGCAGTTGTCTGGGCCATCCTTTCTGCAATCTTCACCGGACAGAAGTTCGGCAAGAAGATCGGTTTCTGCGGACAAGGTGTTTCCAACAGCGTTATCCTGCGCGGCGTAGTCTGCATTGCCGGGATTGTTTCCGCATCCGTTGTTCCTGATACCTATCTTCAGACCAAGCTGGATATGGCTGCGGTTGAAGCGGATAATATCAAGGTCAGCGAACTGGGACAGTGGATTCGTGACCGCCATTTTGAGCGTCTTGCCAAGCTCATGGAAGAGAACGGCTACAGCCACATCATCAAGAAGTACAAGACTCCCGAAGATCTGGAAGACTGGTACGAAGGTGAGATCAGACGTCTTAATGAGCAGCTCCGTGACAACATGGACAGCCCCAGAGAGGACTTCATCAGGCAGGAAATGGATACCTTCCGCGGTACTTTCCACAAGCCGGTTATCTACTCCGCTTGGGATTGGAACCAGACTGTTGAAGATGCCATGCACCATGCCGGATTCGCTACTTTCGAAGAGCAGGATGCAGCACTTGAAGAGCAGCGCAAGAAGCAGTGGTAGATTAAGATTTAAATGTAACTTTGAAAGGCCGTTCTCTTTTGAGGACGGCCTTTTTTTATGGATTTTGTTTAGACTCCTTTAGAAACCCAGTAAACATGCGCATTCCCTTGACAGAAAACCGGAGCAGAGGCATATATTTGGGAACAGGAGATGAAATGATTAAATCTAAAAGATTTGTAAAAATATTGCTCGTCGCAGTCTCTTTGTCTTCAATGCTGCTCGGCGGTTGCTCAATGAACTCTGCAAACTATGTGGGAAATGAGCCGAATTATTCTGACCGCGCTCCCCGCAAGCTGGGGAGGGGTATGAGCAACATTCTGACCGCTCCGCTGGAGATTCCCAATCAGGCTGTTGATCTTGCGGCTGAAAATGATGAGCCTGCCGAACAGTTTGCCGGATACGTCGGTGGAGTGTTTGTTGGTTTTGCATATGCCGGCGGACGGATTGTTTCCGGCATGTATGATATTGTTACTTCTCCTTTCGGCGGTCCTGCCACCCCGACCATGGACCCGGATACAATCCACTCTGACTTTTTTGAAAAAGTGGATGAAAGAACAGATTCTTTCAGTGATGTCTGGAATCTGGGAGCTGATTAACTGCGCAGCTGTCTAAAATACTAATTACAACCTCCTGAGCATGATCGCCCGGAGGTTTTTTTCTTTAATTGCTGTTTACGAGGATTCTATGTTGAAACGGATTTTATTGATTCTGTCGGTTGTTGTCCTGTTTTCCGGATGTGTGAATAAGCAAATGCTCAAGGAACAGATCGCCGAAGCCATCCGGGAAAATCCCCAGATTGTGCTTGATGCCATGCGTGAAAGCAGTATGGATATGCTGGCCATTGTAGAGCAGGGCATTGATGAGCGGGAAAAGCTGAAGCGTGAAGCCATGCTCAATGCGGAGATAAAGAATCCTTACCAGCCCCGCATCTGGAATGAGCGTCCCATGCTGGGCAATGCTGATGCCCCGGTGACAATTGTTGAATATTCAGATTTCCTTTGTCCTTATTGCAGCAAGGGTGCTGCCGTGGTCAGCAAGCTTGCGCAGGAACAGCCTGAAAAATACAGGCTGGTGTTCAAGCATCTGCCCATGCACAAGAATTCCCGTGAGCTGGCTCTTGTTTTTGAGGCTCTTGCCAAGATTGATAAGGAAAAGGCTTATAAATTTCATGACCTTGCTTTTGAGCGTCAGAAAGAATTGTATGAAGATAAGGATGGTATAGTACTGGGCAAAATTCTTGAAGAAGTTCAGGTTGATCCTGATCTGCTGCAGAAAAATCTCAGTTCTGTGCAGCTGCAGGAATATCTGCTGGCTGACGAGAAAGAAGCCGGAGAATTCAGAATTGATGCCACCCCTACTTTTCTGGTTAACGGGGTTTCCATCCGTGGCTATCTTCCGGCAGACAGGTTTGAAAAAATGGTCAATATGATTCTTGAGAAAAGCAAAACGCAGGAGCCCGTTGAAAGCCCTGAAGGTGAAGTTTGTGAGGATTGCCTGAACCAGATGTAAAGTTATTCAACTGAAACAGATTTGATTCAGACTGGAAAATTAAAAGGCTGGAGTTTGTGGTTGCCACAGACTCCAGCCTTTATTTTGAGATGATAAAAATTTGCGCTAGAATGCAGGTTTTTTGTGCCAGCGGTAGGCGGTTTCAATTATTTCGCGCAGGTCAGCGTATTGCGGGGTCCATTTGAGCTTTTCCGCGGCCTTGGAGCTGTCAGCCACCAGTCGCGGTGAATCCCCGGCACGTGCGGGTTCGTAATCAAATTCAATTTCCCGGCCGATTACTTCGCTTGAGGACTTGATCACTTCAAGGATGCTGAATCCTTTGCCGTTGCCGAGGTTGAATGAGTGTGCACCTTTGTTATTGTCCATGAACCCGACAGCTTTCAGGTGAGCGTCACAGAGGTCCAGAATGTGGATGTAGTCGCGAACGCAGGTGCCGTCCGGGGTGGGGTAGTCGCTGCCGAAGATCTTCAGTCTGCGGCCTTCGTCAATGCAGCTGAGCAGGATGTTGGGGATCAGGTGCGTTTCCGGGGAATGGGCTTCCCCGATAATGCTGTCCGGGTGTGCTCCGGCAGCATTGAAATAGCGGAAACAGACGGAATCCAGTCCGTAAGCCACGGCGTAATCCTGCAGGATTTCTTCTACTTGAAGTTTGGTTCTGCCATAGGGGTTCAGCGGCTTGAGAGGATGTTCTTCGGTAATTATATCCATAACCGGATCACCGTAGACAGCAGCGGTGGATGAGAAAACGAATTTATCAACCCCGTGCTTACGCATGGCCTGCAGCAGGTTCAGGGTTCCGGTCACATTGTTATCGTAGTATTCAAAAGGTTTTTCAACAGATTCACTCACCACGATCAGCCCTGAAAAATGGAAAACAGCATCATATGAACCTGCGGCAAAGACCTTTTCAAGATCTGCCGGATTGCGCAGGTCTCCTTCCACAAATCTGCCCCATTTCAGTGCTTCGGCATGCCCGGTGGAAAGGTTGTCGAATACGGTCACATCATGTCCGGCTTCGGCAATCATACGGGTCATATGTGAACCTATATATCCCGCACCGCCGCAGACCAGCAGGGAAAGTTTATTACTCATTATTTATATGCTCCGGTTGTTATAAGTATCAGACGAAATGACTATTTCCCAAAATAAACGGTTTGTCGAGCGGATGCTTGATTAAAGTTAAAGTGGTTCAATAATCGGTTAATCCGGTCCTTTTTGAGTGTTGTTGATTGTGTATAATATCTGATAGGGTAACAGTATATTTTTATGATTGTTAAACGAGGGTAATGATTTGCGGAAAAGAATTATATTTATGACTCTGATTGTGGTTGCTCTATTTTGCGCTTCTGCGTTGGCTGCGTCTGAGAGGGTTGTTTTTTATCCTTCCGGAGCGGATTTCAGCAGCAAAGTAAAAGCGGATATTAAAAAGGATGTAAACGGCAATTACGTTATGTTTACCCTTTCCGGACAGGCTGTGCCGGACACGTTCACTATCGCTTCACTCACCAAAGGGGTTGCCATTAATGATGTTGCATGGGCCAGAAGTGATTTGTCGCGTTCTCCGGCTGCTTTTGAGCTGGGCAAGAAGATAGACCAGCTCAAGTTCAAGCGTGACGCGGTCATTTCCCGGAAGCAGGCAGTTGACGGCGGAATCACATTCTGGAATGAGCGTGGCAGCAGGCAGCAGATTAAACCTTCCGATCTGGGTAATATCGCCGGGCAGGTCGTCAGCAATCTTTCCAAACTTTATACAGAGTCTGCAAAGCTTAAGGTTAAGATTAATGAGTTGCAGGAGTTGATTAATGACTTGAAAAGGCAGCTCAAAGAGATGTCCGGCGGTGGCAAGCTGGTCTGGAATGTGAAAGTTTCAGTGGCAGCAAAGGGTGCCAAGCGTGCAGATTTCAAAATAGGCTATATGCTGCGCAATTGCGGCTGGATTCCCAAGTACAAGCTTGATGCCTACCCCAGTGCCGGGAAAATAAAATTCACCTTTGAAGCGGAAATACGGCAGGGCAGCGGCATGGATTTTAAGAATTGTGACATCGCCCTTGCCACTGTGAAGAAACGTTCCAGAATTTCCCCTCCCAATCTTGGTCGCTGGGTGATTGAACCTCGTCCCGAGCCGGAGCCGGAGCGTTATGTCATGGAAGAAGCGGTGATGTCCATGGATGCCGCCTCAATGCCTCGTGTAGGTGCCGGAAGGAATATGGCTAAACGTGCTGCTCCCAGACGGGTAAGCAAGGCTACCTATTCACTTTGGGAAATGGGCCGCAAGACCATTCCGGCTGGCAGCACCAGAAAATATGCAGTGGAAAGCGAAACATGGAAATCGAATTTTTCATTTATCGCTCGTCCTTCCCTTACTCCGGATGTGTTTGTGTCTGCTAAGACCAAACTTGCTGCAGCTAAGGATTATCCCGCTGGATCGGCGTTGATGTTCATGGAAGGAACTATGATCGGCAAGAGAAAATTCTCCTTTTCCGGTAAGGAGAAGAAGATGTTTTTCGGTTCCGATCCCATGCTCAAGGTGGAACGCAAGATTCTTGAGAAAAAGTCCGGTGAGCAGGGCATGTTCAGTTCCAAGCAGACTTACAGTTGGAAATATGGAATCGAGTTGGAGAGCAGCCGTACCCGCCCGGTTAAAGTGTTGGTGCAGGAGCCTGCTCCTGTTTCCGGAGATAAACGCATCAAGCTGGAAATTATTACTGAACCCAAGGCCGAAACCAAAGATGATAACTTTGAGTGGAAGGTGGAAGTTCCGGCAGCAGGTAAATACAGCGTGAAGTATTCTGTAGAAATGACCGCTCCGGATGATATGAAGATTGATCTTGGGATTGGAAGATAAACAAAAATTACTCTGAAATAAGAAAGCCCGCTCCAGATGGAGCGGGCTTTCTTATTTGTTGTACTGGCAGGGATTTAAAATTCAAATCCCATGTCCAAACTTACAATGTGTGTGCGGGAGTTTCTGATTTCTGTAGCGACAATATTGTCAGCAGGTCTGGCTTCAATGTTTCGATCCGCCATCCACATGTAGTTGTAGGCAGCATCAACAGAGAAACTTTTGTACTTCCAGCCAACACCCAAAGACACGTTCTGACGGTCGTTGGTAGGCAGCATGTAGTCGACATAGCTGTCTGGAATGGGGGACTGGTCGTAAAAGTAACCGGCCCGGAGAGCGAGGTCTTCTATGGGCAGGTATTCAACACCCACTTCAAATCTCCAGACATCGTTCCATTTTTTATCAGCAGTATAATTGTTGACGCCGATAGCGGTGCTTTTATCAAAATAGTAATCAATGGCACTGTAGTCACTCCACATGGAGTAAATAGCATCAAATTCGATACTGAGATTTTTCATGGGCTTATATTCGACACCACCGAAGATCATATGCGGGGTGTTCATATTCATGGAAACATCACTGTCATTAAATCTGTTGGCCGGTGGGGCAGCATTGTTGGGCATTGTATAGCTTGCAGAACCGGTTGCTCTGTGGTTCATTTTGCTGCGCCAGGAAAGTCCTAGAGACCATTGTTCATTGGGAGTAACATGGATAGCGGCGTTAAAACCGGGAGTGAATCCGTCTACCCTGAGGCGTTGGTCTACATCTGTAGCGGGGTTGCTTGCTCCTGTTGAGTCGATTTTTTTCCGGAGATCGGCACGTACTTTCATGATTTCGATACCGGCGGCAAAGGAAATGTAATCGTTGAATTTGTAGGCGAGGTTGGGGTTGAAAGAATAACTTTCAATCGCTGTATTGTAGGATGCGTAACGACCATCCCAATTTTCATCAAATTCAGTACCGAGACCGAAACGTGTAAACATCCCCACGCCCAGCCAGACATTGTCGTTGATCTGGTGGGTAATATAAGAGTTGGGTACGAAAAACACGTTCTCAGTCATGGCGTTTTTGGTAGAGACACCATTGACAGTTGTGGTCAGATTCATCTTGGGTGCGATCATCGCCACACCGGCGGAGATGTGTGTGCCTTCCAATTGGGTAATACCTGCCGGGTTCCATGCAATGGCGGACGGATCGTCAGCTTTTGCTACCATGGCACCGCCAAGCGCGTTTCCGCGAGCTCCCCACTCGTAGAGAGCAAAGCCTGCCGCTTCAGCCTTGCTGCTGAAGCCGGGGACTATTGCCAACCCCATTAAAATGATCAGCAGGCTGAAACATGTTGTAAATTTGGTCCTCATATACACTCCTTCAAAAAAAACTGAAAATGCTTAATGACTGCGCTTAATTAGAGTCATCCCCTCATAAAAAATGCTCATACTAACTATCTTGAATGTTAAATTTAGTAAAGTAAAATTGACGTAGTCGTAAATTGTTGTGAAAATAATATATGCGTAAATCAATTTACATTTGCATACATGGGTGTATGTTTGTTTTGTGTAATTGAAAATTTTACTACATTTTAAATTTCATAAAGTGATTTTGCAATAGTAGGGATGTTGGTATGTGTTTGTTTTGTGTTCATTTAAGGGGGTGGGGGTGTGTTTGGGGTGTAGTTTGCTGGTGTTTAAAACGGATTTTGCTTAGTTTGAGCTGTTCATGTGAATGTTTGTAGTTTTTAGGGGGCAATATTGTATAATAAACAATAAAAAAGGCAGTCACATCACTGTAACTGCCTGATTAATGTTTGTGTTTTTTTTAAATCAGCGGATAAAATACGCAAGGTATTCCTGATTACCTTTAGGTCCCTTAATGCTGGAAGGGACAAGCCCCTTAAGTTGCAAGCCCAGTTCAGAAGAAGCGAAGTTTACAATCATATCAACTGCCTGCTGTCTGAGAGCTTTGTCTCGGACAATTCCTTTATCAGTCTGTCCGGGACCGACTTCAAATTGCGGTTTGATCAAACAGACGATTTCCCCGCTTTCCTTAAGAAAACGGACCAGTGCAGGGAGTATTTTGGTTAGTGAGATAAAAGAAACATCACAGACCACCAGATCTACTTTTTCAGGAATCAGGTCTTCTTGCGCATGACGCAGATTGATGCGTTCAAGATTGGTAACCCGTTCATCCTGCTGCAATTTCCAGTGCAGCTGACCATATCCCACATCTGCGGCATAGACCCGCACTGCCCCGAACTGAAGCATGCAGTCGGTAAAACCTCCGGTGGATGCTCCGGCATCCAGCGCAACCTTGCCTTCTGGACTGAGTCCCAGTTCTTCAATAGCTGTAAGCAGCTTATAGCCGCCCCGGCTGACAAAGCGGTCGCGTCCTTTGACTACAATCTCAAGATCAGGGTCCAGTTGCATTCCCGGCTTGGTTACCGGGAGCTTCTGTCCGTCCTTGAGGTAGTGGGCCTGTCCGGCCATGATCATGCGTTTGGCCTGCTCTCGGCTCTCGGAAAGTCCCTGAGCAAAGAGCATCTGGTCCGCACGTTCCTTTTTTGCCACTTATCTTTTCTCCAGACCAAGCATGGAAACGACGTTGTCCGCTGCTTTTGCAATGTAGTCAGCCTCGGACATTTTTTCTTTTTCCGCACCTTCAATAACAAGCTCAGGCTTGTTGGCGCGGCTGGCATCCGGGGTGACTTCATATTCAGCAGGGAAGTCGTTCTGGTAGTACATGTCCTGAAAACCGACAAACTTCAGTTGGTGTGCTGTGGAATCAAGTACGGCACTTTCGTTTTCGGAAATCAGTCCCAGTTCCTTGGCCCGAATCAGTCCCGCAAAGCATTCACCGCCCTGAGTACAGGCAATGTGGCCGTGGGAGTTGGCCAGCAGCATGGAGTCCATGATCATCTGTTCACTGACCTGTACGACCTGAAATGCCTTCTTGCCGCCGATGGCTTCAAATTTTTCCGCAAAATGTTTTACGCGCGGGAAGGAAACCGGGTTTCCGATCATGGCAGCCTGTGCAACAGAAGGCTGAACCTTTACAGGTTTGTATTCACGCTCGTTCTCATCTTCCACGGAGTAGTAGCGGTAAACCGGGTCGGCATGGGCGGACTGCACACCGAATACGCGGGGCAGCTCGCTGATGATTTCCAGTTCGTAGAGTTTCAGGAAACCGGCCATGATGGCGGTGATATTACCCGCGTTTCCAATGGGTACGAAGATGCATTTATCTTTAAGATCCCAATTGTACCACTGGGCAACTTCAAAAGCGTAGGATTCCTGTCCCAGAATTCTCCATGAGTTTTTGGAATTGAGCAGGGCCACGCGGTAGTTGTCCGCAAGGTTTTCAACTACCTTCATACAATCGTCAAATACGCCGGGAACTTCCAGAACCTTCGCGCCGCTGCCCAAAGGCTGGGCCAACTGCTGCGGGGTAACTTTGCCCTGAGGCAGGATGACCACTGATTTCACGCCTTCTTTCATATAGGAAGCGTAGAGAGCAGCCGCTGCAGAAGTATCCCCTGTAGAAGCGCAGACAGTCAGGATTTCATCCCAATCGTTCTTGTTCATCAGGGCGTTAATGTAGCTGAAAGCGCAGGCCATGCCGCGATCCTTAAAAGATGCGCTGGGGTTCTGGCCGTCGTTTTTATAAGCGGTTTTGATTCCGGTAACTGCGTTGAGAGCGTCGCTGGAAGCAATGATGGGGGTGTTGCCTTCACCAAGGTAGAGAATTTCATCTTCGTCCATGACCGGAGCGAAAAGTTCGTAGAAGCGGAAGATACCGCGCAGGCTGTCGTTTTTAGTACCGCAGCGGGCATCGAAAATTTCACGCCATTCTTTGCCGCTGGTCTTTTTCAGTTCATCGAAGGTTGTGTCCTTCAGGATAAATACAGAGCCACAATCCGGGCAGGTGTAGTGAAGTTCGTTGATGTCATATTTAGAACCACAACCCAGACAGTTGTATTCCATTTTACCGCGATATTTCGGAAATTCATTTGCAAGAGACATAGTTACATCCTTTTTTGCCTCCGGCGGCCCTCCGGGGGCCAAAGAAACTTTTTGGAAAAAGTTTCTCTGGACTCTTCAAAAACTTTTATTAGGGCTTCGCCGGATAGGTTTTAAATAGGTTCTGTTTTATATTTAGTAGTAAAATAAACTCTTAAGGATTCCAAAGGGGATTATCCCCTTTGGCCGCCGGAGGCGAAATCTTTTTATCCAAAAGCGCGTAAGCGCATCGAATAAGAAGCGTCGCAGACCCGCCGGAGGCCTACATGGAACAATTAACCGGGCCAGATTTTGGGAATACTCATGGCAAACATCCAGACGCCGAGGCTGATCTTGATGGCCATGCCGAAGGCTTTGCCCCAGAACGCGCCACATGCGGAATGCTTGGCTTCGTCGAATGAACGGCCATGGGTAAGTTCCAGTACAAGACAGCCGCCGAAGGAGCCGAGCAGTGCGCCGGGCAGGGCACCTAGTCCGAAAAAGAACGGTGCTCCGAGGATTGCCCCGCCGATTGCTCCGATGAACGCGCCGATGTTGCCGCGTCCGGTTGCGCCGTATTTCTTGCCGCCGAAGTACTGGGCTACAAATTCAAGGATTTCTCCCACAAGGGCGATTACGCCGAGAATTATGATAAAGTTCCAGGTCATTGTTTCGGGCTGGTATAGTTTCCAGCCGGCAACTAATGCCAGAACCAGCCAGTTTGCCGGAAGCCCGAAAACATGCAGTGCCAGCGAGCACAGCATAAGCAGGATAACCAGAACTGCCAATGCAGTAATCATCATTTATTCCTCATCCCTGAGATCAACAACGCGCACAGCCTTGCCTTCCGCCTTGGGGATGGAGTTGTGCTGTACCAGTTCGACACGCGGGGTGATCAGGATTTCATCACGCAGCATTCCGGCAATCTTTTTCTGAATGCCTTGAAGCGCGCGCATATCTTCAATGAAATGTTCTTCTTTAATCTCTACCTTGACCCTGATCTGGTCCATGAGACCTTCTTTAAACAGTTCGATGAGGTAGTTCTGACCAACTTCGGGGATGCCCATGATTATTTTTTCAATCTGCATGGGGTAGATGTTCACGCCTTTGAGGATGAGCATATCATCGGCGCGGCCCATGATACGGTCGATGCGGCGGGAGGTCCGTCCGCATTTACACTGACCGGGGATGAAACGGGTAAGGTCGCGGGTGCGGTAACGGATGATGGGCATACCTTCGCGGGTCAGGGTGGTCATGACCAGTTCGCCCACTTCGCCCTCTGCAACATGTTTTCCGGTTTCCGGGTCGATAATTTCAGCGATGTAAGCATCTTCCCAGACGTGCATGCCGTCCTGCTCGGTACATTCAAAAGCAACACCCGGACCGTTCATTTCAGACAGGCCGTAGGAGTTGTAGGCTTTGATACACATGAGTTCTTCGATCTTGCGGCGGGTATGCTCGGTGTGCGGTTCCGCGCCGATGAGCGCGACTTTCCAGGGCATTTCTTCCGGATCATAACCTTCATCGCGGACTTTTTGCGCAAAGTAGAGTGCGAAGGACGGGATGATGTGCAGGGCGGTTACGTTGAAATCGCGGATCAGTTTGATCTGGCGTTTGGTGTTTCCGGCACCTGCGGGAACAGTCAGGCAGCCGAGACGCTCGGAACCGTAATGGATACCGAGTCCTCCGGTGAAGAGACCGTAGCCGGACATATTCTGAAGTACGTCGCTTTTGCGCAGCCCCACAGCGTACATGGAGCGGGCCATCAGGGAAGCCCATTCATCAAGGTCATTCTGGGTGTAGAGAACGGCAGTCGGTGTTCCGGTAGTACCGGATGATGCGTGCAGACGCACGAAATTATCCAGCGCCTGGGTCAATAGTCCGTAAGGATACTGAGAGCGTAGGTCGTCTTTGGTGGTGAACGGAAGTTTAGTTATATCATCAGCGGTTTTGATGATAGCAGGATCGATGCTGTTGTTCTTGAAAACTTCACTGTAATACGGAGAATTTGCAGCCAGCTCGATTGTTTTTTTCAGTCTTTCAACCTGGAGTTCTTCCAGTTTTCCTCTTTCAAGGGTTTCGGCTTCATGAAAATACATTAATTTTCTCCGTCTAGATGTTTTCAGTGTATCACGTCATAAATAATATCCGATTATTCATCGTCGTATTCAGACGGATATGGCTCGGCAGCTAGGTTTTCAAAGGCGGTATACGGGCCGAAGAAGGCCAATTCGCAAATACCTGTAGGACCGTTACGCTGTTTACCGATGATGACTTCCGCTTTTCCTGTAAGCGGTTTGTCCTCTTTCTTGTTGTAAAAATCTTCACGGTAAAGGAAGAGGATAATATCTGCATCCTGCTCAATAGCACCGGATTCACGCAGGTCGGACATCATGGGGCGTTTGTCGGTTCGCTCTTCAACCTTACGGTTAAGCTGCGACAGGGCGATTACAGGTATATTAAGCTCTTTAGCCAGAGCTTTGAGGGTTCGCGAAATGTCGGAAATTTCCTGTTCACGGGAATCCACGCGGGCACTGGAACGCATCAGCTGCAGGTAGTCGACCATAACCAGCCCGAGATTGTGCTGGGATTTTAATCGTCTGCATCTTGCCCGCAGTTCCATGGTGGAAATCGCAGGAGTATCATCAATAAAAATGGGTGATTGTGTCAAGTCATCTGCGGCATCATAAAGCTTGGCCCAGTCTTCGTCATCAAGCTGTCCGGTTCTGAGGCGGGACAGATCTACTTTTCCGTGACAGGCAAGCATACGGGTCATGAGCTGCCCCATTGCCATTTCAAGGGAGAATACCGCAGTGGTTACCCCGGAATGCAGTGCCGCGCGCATGGCAACGTTCAACGCAAACGCAGTCTTACCCATGGAAGGACGTCCGGCGATGATGATCAGGTCGGAGTTTTGCAGACCTGCGGTCATCTCATCAAATTTATGATAGGTGGTCGGGATTCCGGTAATCAGTGAAGTCTGGTTGACTCTTTGTTCAAGGTCTTGAAATACCTCGGTAATGATCGCTTTACTGCCCTTGAGGGTGGTATTCTTCTTGGAATCGGTAATGTCGAAGATGGACTGTTCGGAGTGGTCCAGCAGTTCCTTTACGTTTTGGGTATCGAAGCTTTCATTGATGATATTTGCAGCAGCATCAATCAGACTGCGCTGGATACCTTTTTCAGCCACGATTTCAGCATGGTGCAGGGCGTTTGCAGCACTGACAACGGAGTTTGCCAGTTCAGCCAGATATACGGGACCGCCAACGGAATCAATTTTTTCTGCAGCAGTGAGGTATTCGCTCACCGTGATCAGATCAATGGGGGCGTTACGCGTATAAAGGGTCTCAAAAGCCCGGAAAATTTCCTGATGTGCAGGGGAGTAGAAGTCGTCGGATTTGACGATATCAACGAGGTCGTTGAAGATGGTGTTGCTTAAGAAAACTCCACCAAGCACGGCCTGTTCGGCTTCAAGGTTGTGCGGCGGGACTTTACGCAAAAGATCGGACGAAGCGTCGTTAGACGCTCCGCCCGAATTGTAGTCTGAGCCTGATTTACGCTTCTGCTTCTGCTTCTGCATCTGCTTCAGCTACGGGTGCTTCGGTTTCAGCGGGAGCTTCAACCTCTTCTGCGGGCTCTTCTTCAACCGGTCCGCCAACTTTGGCTACAACCAGTTTCACTTCACCGCGAACTTCGGGGTGGAGTTTGATTTCGATTGCGTATTCGCCCAGAGAGCGAATCGGCTCGGACAGCAGAATTTTTCTGCGGTCGATTTCGAAATCCATTTCAGCGAGAGCTTCAGCGATGTTAACTGCGGTTACGGAACCGTACAGTTTGTCGCCTTCACCAACGCGTACTTCAATGTTAACTTCGACTTCAGCCAGTTTGTCTCTGAGACCTTCGGCCTGGGTGCGCAGGTTGTCAGCCATTTCCTGAAGCTTTCTTTTCTCAAGTTCAAACTGCTTGAGGTTGGCTTCGGAAGCGGGCATAGCCAGTCCCTGAGGAATCAGGTAGTTGCGGCCATAACCGGCTTTAACGGATACGATGTCACCAAGGCTACCAAGGGAGTCTACATCGGCACGTAAAATAAGTTTCATGTGATCCCCCTAGATGCTCTTTTTCTTTACATCAGTGCTGTGCACAGTGGTGTAATGCATGAGAGCCATCTGTCTGGAACGTTTGATTTCAGTGGTCAGACGACGCTGATGCTTGGCGCAGGTACCGGTAATTCTGCGGGCAATAATTTTGCCGCGCTCGGTTACGAAGTCCTTGAGAATGTCAGGACGTTTATAATCGAGGGGAAGGTTCTTATCCGCACAGAAGCGGCAGAACTTTCTTTTGGGTGTGAATTTTCTTTTGAACGCCATGATTAAGCCTCCTCTGCCTTTGCGGTTTCATCAAGTTTAACAGTTACGAACTTGAAGATACCGTCGGTGATACGGATGTTGCGCTCAAGTTCTGCAACCAGCGGGCCGGGTGCATCGAAAATGAGGCGGACATAGTATCCACGGGTCTGGTTCTGGACAGGGTAAGCCAGCTGGCGGGAACCCCAATCGTCGATCTCATCCATTTTACCGCCTTCGCGGTCGATAATTGCGATGAGTCCCTCTACGATTTCCTTGCGGCTGTCGCTAGCAAGTTCGGGGCTCAAAAGCAAAAGTACTTCATACTTTCTGAGCATTATTAACTCCTCCTTATGGTCTATGGCCCTTTCCTATATAAGGGCAAGGCAAAAGGGATGTGTATTCCCTTCACTCAGTCCTGTCAAGCAGGAATGAGACTATATCTGAAAAATAAAAAAGCCGGAAGCTAAAATGCCTCCGGCTTTTTAAGTTCAAAAACAGAATAAAAACAATTAGGGATTCCAAAGGGGCTTAGTCCCTTTGGCCGCCGGAGGCGAAATCCGTTCGTCAAAAAGCGCGAAGCGCATCAAATCTCTAACTAAATTCCGAGGATGTTGTAGCCGCAATCCACGAAGTGGGTTTCCCCGGTAACACCGGCGGAAAGGTCGGATGCGTAGTAGACGGCGGTTTTACCGACATCTTCGGTGGTTACGTTGCGTTTGAGCGGTGCGCGTTCTTCAATGTGGCGGAAGATATCCTTGAAGCTGGAAATGCCCGAAGCGGCGAGGGTCTTGATGGGACCTGCGCTGATGGCATTCATGCGGATGCCTTTCTCGCCGAGATCTACGGCAAGGTAGCGCACGGATGCTTCAAGGGTCGCTTTTGCAACACCCATTACATTATAGTTGGTGATAACCCTGCTGGATCCGAGATAGGTCATAGCCATGACGGAACCGCCGGGCTTGATCATGTCTTCGTATGCATTGCAGAGGCTGACCAGAGAATATGCGGAAACATCCATAGCGAGGTGGAAACCTTCGCGGGAGGTTTCGATGTACCGTTTCTTGAGATCTTCGCGGTTGGCGAACGCTACTGAGTGGATGAGAATATCGAACTCACCCCATTTCTCTTTTACTTCCTCAACGGAAGCCGCGATGCTTGCATCGTCCTGTACATCACACTGGAAAGTGAATGCGCCGCCCAGTTCTTCACTGATGGGCTCAACACGTTTTTTGATGGCATCGTTTACGTAGCTGAAAGCCAGTTCGGCTCCCTGTTCCTGAAACTGTTTGGCGATGCCGTAAGCAATGCTTTTTTTATTAGCAACACCGAAAATCAGTGCTTTTTTACCTTTGAGCAGCATTAATCTCTCCTTTTTTGCCTCCGGCGGCTTAAACCCTTTTGCAAAAGGGTTTAAGAATCCCAAAACCTTTTGTTATGGCTTCGCCGTATGAGGCGGGAATTAGTTTGTTATCAAAGCGAGTTCTTTTTAAGCGTCAAGTTCGCTTTCAGTCAAGAGCTTGAATGCTTCCATGTACTTATCGCGGGTTTTGGTGGCGATTTCTTCGGGTACTTCGGGAGCCGGGGGCTGCTTGTTGAATTTGATTTCAGTGAGCCAGTCGCGCAGGAACTGCTTGTCAAAGCTGGGCTGTCCCTTGCCTGCTTCGTAGCCATCCATGGGCCAGAAGCGGGAAGAGTCCGGGGTCAGTACTTCATCGATGAGAATCAGTTCACCGTCGATGAGACCGAATTCGAATTTGGTGTCAGCAATGATGATCCCTTTCTCGCGGGCGTAATCGCGACCGCGCTTGTAGATGGAAAGGGTGACATCCTGAACTTTTTCCAGCAGCTCTTCGCCGAGCATTTCCATGGCTTTTTCCACGGAAATGTTTTCATCGTGCTCGCCCAGTTCCGCTTTTGTGGAGGGGGTGAACAGGGGCTGTTCCAGCATTTCGGATTCCTGAAGACCTTCAGGCAGCTTGTGACCGCAGACTTCTCCGGTGTTCTGGTAGTCTTTCCAGCCGGAACCGGTGATGTAACCGCGAACGATACATTCGATGGGCAGCGGCTTGGCTCTTTTGACCAGAACGGAACGGCCTTCCAGCTGATCGCGGTATTTGTGGAGCACTTCTGGATAGTCGTCCACTTTGGAAGCGATGAGATGGTTGGGGACGATGTCTTTGAACATGTCCATCCAGAACAGGGTGATCTGGTTCAGGATTTTACCCTTGTCATCAATGGGGTTGGGCATGATGACGTCATAAGCGGAGATTCTGTCGGTGGTAACCAGCAGAAGTTTATCATCATCCACTTCATAAATATCGCGGACTTTTCCGCGGGAAAGAAGATTCAGTTCCTTAATGTCGGTTTCAATTACATGCTTGGGCATCAGGATATCCTCTCAAAGTCTGGTTAAATGGCAATTAATTAAACGAAGCGGCGAAGCCAAAACAAGAGGTTTTGGGAGAGTCCAGAGAACCCTTTTGCAAAAGGGTTCTTTGGCCGCCGGAGGCAAAATCAATTCATTCTTAAGGGCGCGTTAGCGCATCAACTTTTCTTAAGTCTTGTTTCAACAGAACGGGCGTGGGCCTCAAGACCTTCGAGGCGTGCCAGTCTGGCGATCTTACCGCCGTGGCGGTCAATGTAATTCTGATCAGTATAGATCAGACTTGTCTTTTTAGTAAATGTTTCCACGGAAAGAGCTGAGGAAAACCTTGCGGTTCCCACAGTGGGCAGTACGTGGTTGGGGCCTGCGAAATAGTCACCCACGGGTTCGGGAGTGAAGTGGCCCATGAAAATGGCTCCGGCATGTTTTATCTGACCGAGGGTTGCCCACGGATCTTCGTAGGCCAGCTCAAGGTGTTCGGGAGCCATGCGGTTGACGAAATCAATCCCGGTTCCAAGGTCGGGAACCTTGACGATTGCCCCCCAGTCCTCAAGTGATTTGAGGGCAATTTCACCACGCGGGAGCAGGTCGGCCTGCTTCTTGAGCTCGTATTTGACCTTTACGCCCAGCTCATCATCCCATGTTACGAGAACGGAGGATGCGAGGGGGTCGTGCTCTGCCTGCGAGAGGAGGTCGGCGGCGATCCATGCGGGATCGGAATCGCCGTCCGCGAGAATGGCGACTTCACTGGGGCCGGCAATCATGTCGATACCGACTTCACCAACCAGCTGCCCCTTGGCGGTGGCGACAAAGATGTTGCCCGGTCCGGCGATAACATCGCAGGGGGCAATGGTTTCGGTTCCGTACGCAAGAGCACCGATGGCCCATGCAGAACCGGAGGCGTAAATTTCAGTAATGCCCAGCTCCTGCGCAGTGGCAAGGATGTAGGGGTTCAGGGTTCCGTCCTTACGGGGAGGGGAGATTACCGCGATTTCTTTAACCCCGGCAACCTGTGCGGGGACGGCGTTCATGATCATGCTGGAGATGAGCGGGGTTTCACCTCCCTGACCGCCGGGCACGTAAAGACCGACACGGTCAACCGGACGCACCAGCTGGCCGAGGATGGTTCCGTCTTCCCCGGTGGTCCACCATGATTCTTCTACCTGTCTGCGATGGAAGTCCCTGATATTGCGGATGGCTTCTTCGATTATTTCGAGGTCTTGTGATTCGATTTCAGCATAGGCCAGACGACGCTGGTCAACACCGACCCCCAGCATGGAATGGGTGAAATCCGGGCAATCGAATTGCTTGGTGTAATCTACGAGGGCCTGATCGCCTTCGGATTTAACTTTAGAAAGGATGTCTTTGACAATGGAGTCTACTTTGCTGTCAGGGTTGACTCTTTGCTGGAGCCATTTCCATATTTCCGGCCAATCCTGTTGTCCGGAATAATTAATATCTCTGCAAGGCATAGAAGTGTCCTTAACTTGATGGATGTGATTGATGTGTAATGTAATTACGAAGAGATGTCTTTAAGATGAATTGACCCTTATCTTAATGCGCTCCAAAAGTCGAGCATAATAGGTCGGGGGAGGTAGGAAATTAAAAAGGGCCGGGAGTAAAAACTCCCGGCCCCCGGCGTCAAGGCTATGCTAAATTTCTAAGATTTCTTAGAAGTTGTAGATCAGACCAACTGCGAACTTGAGCATGGGATCGGACTTATCAGCGATAGTGTCAGCGCCCCATACGTCT
>NZ_VOIQ01000023.1 GCF_010470675.1 Desulfovibrio sp. JC010 | reverse complement strand
CGCTGGCAAAGCTCATAAAGTTGCGATGGTCGCATCAATGAGAAAGTTACTTGGCATTTTGAATGCCCTAATTGCTAACGACCAATATTGGTCTGAGCAGCCTGCGTAGCTTGACTTTTGCCACCGTTGCTCCGGCGGCTCTCCGAGGGCCAGAAAAACTTTTTATTAAGGCTTCGCCGCTGGTTACGATTAATAATTATTAAACTAAAAAGCCCGGATTTGATTTCAAATCCGGGCTTTTAATTTCAGTAAATAAAAATTACTTAACTTTCGTATTATCTTCCACGTCCACGCCTTCGGGCGGGGTGAATTCGAATACTGAGTCATCCACATCGGGATCGATTTCAATGTTGCTCATGGCAACTTCATTTCCGTTGCCGTAGAAGTCAACTACCAGCACTTTGCTCATCATTTTTTTATCAGGATCAATCCACGCGAAAGCCAGCACCATGCCTGTTTCAGGTTCAAGGGGCAGCAATTTGAGCTTGATCAGCCCGTTGTCATCGCCCTGATTTTCAACCACAAAATCCTCTTCCAGCTTAGCCTGCCCGGAGATGAATTTGATCATGGTTTTGGAATTGAAAAGCTGCTTGGTGCGGTATTTCAGGGCCAGCTCATCTTCCGGAAAATAATCCCAGACAATAGATTCGCCCACAATGAGCAGTTCCGGTTCCGGTTTCACGGATTCCCAGCGCAGCAAAGAAGGTTGCTTGAAAACAATTTTGCCGGAACGGATGTCCTGTTCCTTACTTGCGGCATTGGTCAAAGTCTGGGTAAAATCCGCACTGAAAGTTTTAATGGAATCGTATGTTTTCTGAATCTCGGTGGTCAAATCATCAGCAATCGCTACTGTGCTGAAGGAAAGCAGAGCCGAGATAACAAGTATTAAAATCCTGAATCGCATTATTCTCCTCGTGAATTCGGGTTCATCTACAGAACCACCCTTAACCCTTTTGGATTGATTATGAAAGTACAACCTGTATCACAAATTTCCCGCCGCTTGATCGAAGCCGAGCTTTACGGCGAACTCTACGCAACCATGTCCGAACAGCTGGGTAAAGAACAAGCCCTGCAAATCATAACCGAAAACCTGCAAAAATCAGCCCGCAAAGCCGGACAGGGATTCGCCGCATCCGTAGACACGCCGAATCTCGAACATTTTTCCACAGTGGTGGAAATCTGGAAAAAAGAAGACGCCATCGAAGTCAGCGACATCTCCATCAACGGCAATGAACTGACAATCAAAGTAGTCCGCTGCCGCTATCAGGAATCATACCGCGAAATGGGCTTGCCCGAAGAACTATGCACCCTGCTCTCCTGCTCCCGCGACGAACCTTTCGCCAAAGGCTACAACGATAAATTAAGCATGGTCAGAGACACCACCCTCGCAGAAGGCGGAGACTGTTGCCCGTTTAAGTTTATTTGGAAATAACCTAAAAAAAGACCACAATATTTTTAATATTGCGGTCTTAAAATTTAAACTGCGAAGCATAATAAAAGTTTTTGGGATTCTTGAACCCTTTTTACAAAAAGGGTTTAAGGCCCCCGGCAGGCCTCGTAGCCGTTCGGCGAGAAGCTTTGCTTCGAGTCTTACGGATACGCGAGACCTGTGGTGTCGCCGAAGGCTAATCTTTAGTAACAAGTACTATGCGCGGCTTGCTGCCATCCTGCGGGCCGAGAATGCCGTCCTGTTCCATCTGTTCGATAAACCGGGCAGCTCGGTTGAATCCGATGCGGAAACGACGCTGCAGGAGAGAAATAGAAGCTTTGCCCTGCTCCATAACAAACTGAACGGCCTCGTTGTAGACCGGGTCATCGGATTCTCCGGGCATTGATCCGGCACCGGGTCCGGACTGGTCGGAATCTTTCCAGTCAGTGAAATCGAGTTCGAAATCCTGCGGATATTTCTTCTTCCAAAAATCCACTACGCCCTTGATCTCGTCATCTTCAACAAGGGCACCATGCAGCCTGCGCAGCTTGGAACCGCTGGGTTTGAAAAGCATGTCACCGCGTCCAAGCAACTTCTCCGCACCGACCATATCGAGAATGGTGCGTGAGTCGTGCTTGGAGGTTACCTGAAAAGAAATACGGGTCGGGAAGTTAGCCTTGATCAGCCCGGTTACGACATCAACGGACGGACGCTGGGTGGCGAGGATGATGTGAATCCCGGCAGCACGGGCCAGCTGCGCCAGACGCACGATGCTGATTTCCACTTCCTTTCCGGCAGTGAGCATGAGGTCGGCCAGCTCGTCCACAATGATGACCAGATACGGCATGGGTTCAAGATCTTCCAACTCTTCTGGAAGATCATCACCGGACTTGGCCAGCTTTTCGTTGTAACTGGCGATATTGCGCACGCCGAGGCGGGCCATATTCTCGTATCGCTTGTCCATCTCAAAGACGGCCCATTCAAGGGCGGACTTGGCAAGGGCCATATCGGTGACCACGGGATGCACAAGATGCGGCAGGCTGGCATACACAGCCAACTCAATGCGTTTGGGGTCGATGAGCAACAGCTTGAGCTCTTCCGGTCCGGCCTTGTAAAGCATGGACATGAGCAGACCGTTCAGGCAGACACTTTTACCGGCCCCGGTAGCCCCTGCAACGAGCAGGTGCGGCATTTTTGCGAGGTCGGCGGAAACTGGTTCACCCTGAATATCCTTACCAAGAGCCATGGTCAGCGCGGACTTGGACTTGGTAAAACAGCTGTGCTCAAAAATTTCACGTAAATATACAGTCTGGCGATTGTCGTTGGGAATCTCGATACCGACAGAATCCTTACCCGGAATGGGGGCTTCGATACGCACCGCAGTGGCTTTTAAAGCAAGAGCGATATCGTCAGTCAGGTTGGCAATTTTACTGACTTTTACACCCGGAGCAGGACGAAATTCAAACATGGTTACCACCGGACCGGGGATAACCTTCTGAACTTCACCGTCAATATTAAAATCCTTCAAGCAGACCTTTAAGGCTTCGGTCTTTTCCTCAAGATCCTTGGGATCAAACTGCACCCCGGCAACCTTGGGCTCGGCCAGAAAATCAAGGGCGGGAAAATCAGTGCTGGTGTCAATCTTCTTGGCTTTGGCTTTTTTGGGTTTGGCCTTGGCTTTTTCTTTCTTGGCAGGCTTATCGTCGAAAGGCTTAAGAACAAGGGCATCGCCCTCTTCTTCTGCATCCGCCGCTTCAGCTTCCTGCTCTGCTTCAAGTTCGGCTTCAGCCTCACGGCGGGCCTTTGCTTCGGCCTTGGCCTTTTTGCGCTCGGCCCGCTTGATCTTCTGCTCCGCCTTCATGCGCTTAGCCTTGCGCTCCACACGCTCCTTATTCTTAAGGAAGAAATCTGTAAGCAGAGAACGTATACGCTTGCCGATGGAGGCCCAGCTGAGATTAAGGGTCAGCTGAATCCCGGCAAGGCTGATAAACAGCCAGACCAGAAAGGCACCTACGGGGTTCAGGTATTTGAAAGACCACTTGGAAAATAAGCCTCCCAAAAAACCGCCCTCATGAACGGCAAGAACTTTCTGATACGGCACCAGCCACGGATGAGAGGCCCAGGCCAACAGGCAGACATAAAGAAGGATAAGTCCTATCCAACGCCACCACGGCTGACGCAGGCCGGGAAGAAATGAAGTAATTCCGAGAAAAAGAAAATAAAACGGAACCAGCCATGAACCGAGTCCGAGAAAATCCACCAGAATCCCGGCGGAATAAGACCCGGCGGGTCCGATGAGATTTTTGACTTTCCAGCTTCCGCTGACAGCCTGATTGAGGGTCGGGTCCCCCGGATGGTAGGAGTACATGCTTATAAAAAGAAATACGGCTAAAAATAACCAGAACATGCCGGAAATCTCTTTTGCGAATCTTCCGCTTGGCAGTGTCTCATCCTCCGTTTGGTCCCGGATAAGGGCTGGTGAAAATCAATTTTCGGGGAGCAGTAAGCCCCCCGAAACAAGTAAGTATCAAATTACTTTTCGCGACCGAGATATTCGCTGGAACGGGTATCAACCTTGATTTTGTCACCTTCGTTGATGAACAGGGGTACGTTGATGCCCAGTCCGGTTTCGAGGGTGGCGGGCTTGGTTGCGTTACTTACGCGGTCACCCTGCACACCGGGATCGGTCTGGGCAACTTCAAGGATTACGGAAGCAGGCAGGTCAACACCGATCACATCACCATTGTAAAGCAGAGCCTTGTTGGTTTCGCCTTCTTTCATGAAACCGCCGGCAGTAGCGATAACGTCAGCGGCAACGTTCATCTGCTCGTAGGATTCGAGGTCCATGAGCACATAATCTTCACCGTCTTTGTACAGGTACTGCATTTCTTTGGTAGCCATGTCGGGCTTAACTACTTTTTCACCGGAGCGAAAAGTCTGGTCGGTGATGCGGCCGGTGAACATGTTGCGCAGCTTGGTACGTACAAATGCGCCGCCCTTACCGGGCTTGAAATGCTGGAATTCAACAATTTCGTAAGGTTTACCGTCAATTTCGATCTTCAGTCCGTTTCTAAAATCTTTAGTAGAAATCATATTTCCTCCAAATAAATATTTTTTGCAGGGCCATCAGTCGGCACCTTTAAGCCTTGCCCCGCTGTCTTAATCAGCTGTTACATGCGAAAACAATGCTTGAACGGCCAAGGCATAGCTCATTATTCCGAATCCGGCAATTACTCCAATGCACTGTTTTCCCATAAAACTTTGCTGGCGAACAGGATCTTCTGTCCGCGCCCAGATGTTGCTGATGTGCACTTCCACGCAGGGAACTTCAATCCATGCAAGGCAATCCGCAATGGCAAGACTGGTATGGGTATAGGCTCCGGCGTTGAAAGCAACCCCGTCAATTCCGTCTTCACGGGCTTTTTCCAGCCTATCAATCAAGGCTCCTTCAGAATTGGACTGGAAGAATTCCAGCTTGATTTCATCGGCTCTGTCACCCATTAACACTTTAAGATGATCGGGAATATCTTCAATTTTATCAGAGCCGTATATCTCAGGCTGACGTTTGCCAACATATCCGAGATTCGGCCCGTTCAGGATCAGGAAAGTTTTCATTGAATCCGCCTATTATATTAAGGTTTGGGTTCAGGTTATTGGAAAATATCCTTGTAATGATCGTCCGGCTTGACTAACCTTAAGAAATAAGTGAACTAGCCGGGTTTACGCAACCACGAATAATCAAGGAAAATTCCTTATGGATAATACACTCACACTAATTAAAACAGTCTACGAGATCAATCAGCTTGAAGAGCTGGCCGCGCCGCAGATCATTCTGGCCGGGCGTTCCAATGTCGGCAAGTCCTCGCTGATCAACTGTCTTGCCAACAGAAAAAAGCTGGCCAAGATCAGTTCCTCACCGGGCAAGACCCGCAGTCTCAACTATTATGAAGTAAGCCCGCACGGCTACTTTTTAGTAGACCTGCCCGGCTACGGCTACGCCCGCTGCTCCAAGACCGAGCGCGCAAAATGGGGCAAACTCATCGACAAATATCTGCTCGACAACCCGCATGTAGCTGCTGCCGCGGTACTGCTGGACAGCCGTCACACCCCGCAGCAGAACGATCTGGATCTCATTGCCTACTTCCGGCACTGCAACATCCCCATCCTGCCCATCATGACCAAATCGGACAAGACCAAGCAGAGGGATCGCGCAAAAGTCCAGAACAAATGGGAAGATATCCTCAAAGTCAAGCCGCTTTGCGTTTCCAGCAAAACCGGCATGAACCGCACCAGACTCTGGAATATGCTGGATGTTACCGCGATTCCCGAACTAGCCGATATTGAGGAAGAATCTGAATAAATAATATGCCTCCGGCGGCCCTGCCGGGGGCCTTAAACCCTTTTCGAAAAAGGGTTTAAGAATCCCAAAACTTTTTGTTAAGGCTTCGCCTAATAGGGATTCCAAAGGGGCTTAGCTCCTTTGGCCGTCGGAGACAAAATCATTTCATAAAAAGCGCGTAGCGTATCAACTTATCTCTTAAAATACTTGCCGAAATGCTCCGGCACAAAGACCCACGCGATACGCCCAAGTGCTAATCCACTAATCAATATATTCCCGAACCATGCTGCAACAATAGGCGGCAAGGCCCCGCTATCCCCTGCTGAGGCTCCGACCATAAACAGGGCGTAATAAGCAAAAGTCATCCCCAGCCCAAGGCCGATGTTCAGGTAAATATTCTCGCTGATTGTAATCAGTGCCAACGAAACAAGGGCCATGGTCAGCAGCGAAAAGGCATAAGCCCACTTGGAATGCCACGCCGTGACCAGCCGATCCACACTGGAACCGGACAACTTGAGCTGCTCGATGACCTGATCAAGTTGCCATAACGGCAGTTGGGCGGGGTCAATATCCGGATCAACCACCTTGAAGACATCAAGATTGAGCTTGATGGGCATGGTGAACATAGGGTGCTTGCGGGAAGCGAAACGATCCGGACTGAGTTCCACCGCATTCTCCAGCTTCCAACCGTACTTGCTGCTTACCTCGGCACTTTCTGAGGTGATAACCCGCTTGATTCCGCCGTTGCCTTCGGCAAATTCGTAGACGGTTATCCCCTTGGCCTGGTTGCCGAAGGGCATAACCTGCTTGGCCTCGACCACAAAACGCCCCTGCTTGAGCCAGATATTCTTGAGTACTCGCTTGTCGAGCATGCTTTTACGCACATCTTCTTTCCAGATGCGATAGGCCTCCTGCTCACCGTAAACCCCGATCACCTGCGAAAAAAGCAGCTGTCCAAAAGACCAGATCACGGCATAGATCACAAAAAACCTGAGAAACCAGATCAGCGACAGCCCTCCGGTACGCAGAGCCAGAAGCTCTTTGCTCCGGGCCATAACGCAAAGCTGCACGATCATGGAGATTAGGAACACTGCGGGTAGAATCTGGGAAAAGATGAGCGGCATCTTAACCAGAAAATACTTTAGTATGGTCCCCATGCCCAGCCCGGCCTCAATGAAATCGTCCAGACGGTCAAAAAGGTCGGAAAGCAGGTAAATTCCGGTTCCCACGCCGAGACAGACGCACATGAGGAAAAGGTTCTGCTTCAGCACATAGGACGCAAGGTATCCGGGAAGAATTCTGCGGATCATGCTTCTTTCCTCCTGAATTTCTTCAGGAACGGAATCCTGATGCTGAATGAATGCTCCATAACTGCCATCTTAAGCAATACCACCGAAATCACTGCAAATGTTATATTGGGCAGCCACAGGCCGACCACCGGAGTCAGCACCCCGCTCTCGCCGAAAGTAACTCCTAGTGAAAGCATGGTGTAGTAGACAAGAAACAGCCCCATGGAGATTATCAAACCGTACTGCTGTTTGAGTCCCCGGAAAATACAGGCAATGGGCACGGCAAACATACCAAGGACCAGACAGGCCACGGGCAGGGCCAGCCGTTTTTGAACCTCTACTTGAACTTTTTTGAAAAAACTGGGGTCAATCTCCCCGGCGCGATCCCCGGCCCGGCTGATGCGGACCAGCTTTTCCCATGACATTTCCTTGGGACGCAGTTCTGCCACATCATAACCTTTCAGGATGTTGGCAAGAGGGATACGCACATCATAATTCTTGAATTTAAGCACGGAAAGCTGGTCATTTTCCTGCTGGTAAATGCGTCCGTTTTCCAGATGGATAAGCAAGCGGCCCATCTTCGGATCGGTACGGATTTCACCCAGCGGAGCCACGATAGTGGCGGTCATGCCTTTACGGGTGTTATCACGCACGAAGACGGAACTCATCACCCCGGTCTCCTCGTCCACTCCATCGGCATAAAAGACCAACCCCGGGAAATTCTTATTGAATACTCCGGGCTGAATGGCCAACTGACTCTGGGTGCGGGCGAATTCCATAAGCGCGTTACGAAAATTTTCCGTCCCCCATGAAAGCCCGTAAAGGGAAAAGTAAAAATCCGCCCCGGTGCAGAGCAAGCAGAATATGATCGGTGCGGGCAGCAGTCGGTACAGACTCAAACCGCCGGATTTGAGCGCAGTAATCTCATTGTCCGCATTCATCCTCAAAAAAGTGAGGAAAATCGAAAGCATGGTTGCAATCGGGGTGAGCATGAGCAGGAAAAACGGGCACAGGTACATGAACAGCTTGGCTATTTCCAATGCGCCGAGACTCTGCCCCATAAACAAATCCCTGAACTGCAGCAACCTGCCGATGAGGATCAAGCCCATGAAACCTGAAATGCTCAGGGTGAATATGGATATGAGTTCTTTAAAAATATTGCGATGCAGAAGCTTCAATTTAGCACTCTACCGGATCGCCGTTGTTTTCAGCGTAAAAACGTTCCAGAAATTCCATATCCTTGGGAGAAAGATTGAATCTCATACCAGCCTCTTCAAGCAGTGATTTCAGGGACTTGCCGGTTTCAGCCTGCTGCTCGGAAATCCATTTAACCGCTTTTCTGGTCAGTTCACAGGGAGGCACTACAGTAGTCATATATAAAATCCTTGTTTAAGACGTAATTGATTAAGTTTCATCAGTACACCAGCTTGCCGCCCCTTGCAACTTTGTGCAGGCTGGCTTACCCAAGGCTGATAACTTGAAAACAAGGCCGGAACTTCCGGCAATCATAAAGGATTACTAATGACATCGCTATTTACTGCCGCAATTCTCGGCATTGTGGAAGGCTTGACTGAATTCCTCCCGGTCTCCAGCACCGGACACCTGATCATCACCGGACACCTGCTCGGCTTTACCGGGGAAAAAGCGGCCTCGTTCGAGGTTGCTATCCAGCTTGGAGCAATTCTGGCCGTGGTAGTGCTCTACTGGTCCCGTTTCTGGGGATTGATCGTGCCCAACCCGACCCAGAAATTTTCCGGCATCCGGGGACTCTACCTGCTTTTTCTGACCAGTCTGCCAGCTTCAGTGCTCGGTCTGCTGGCCCATGACTTCATCAAACAGCACCTTTTCAATCCGTATACGGTCGCATGGGCACTCGGCGTAGGGGCAATCATGATCCTGATTGTTGAGAAAAAGGACATCCGTCCCAATTGCTATTCCCTTGATGAGGTCACCCCCAAGCTGGCCCTCGGTATCGGCTGCTTTCAATGTCTGGCCCTCTGGCCCGGATTCTCCCGTTCCGCAGCTACCATCATGGGCGGCATGCTGCTGGGTGCCAAACGCCAGATCGCTGCCGAGTACTCATTCATTGCCGCAGTTCCTATCATGTTTGCCGCCACCGGGTACGACATGCTTAAAAGCTACAAGCTCTTCACCATGGCCGACATCCCCTTTCTGGCTGTCGGATTTGTTGTCTCTTTTCTCTCCGCATGGGCGGCAGTAAAGGTATTCATCTACCTGCTGGGCAAACTGACCCTGCGTCCCTTTGCATATTACCGTCTGGCCATTGCTCCTCTGGTGCTTTTTTTCTGGAGCTAGGAGACATAACCAATTGATATTCAGGTGAGTTTAAAAAAAAGTTTAAAAAAAGTTTATTTTTTACTTGCCAAGTATCGGCAGACTGTATAGAAAGACTCCTCGTTGGACGGGAAGTCCAGCCCACAAAAAGTGTGGCGAGGTAGCTCAGTTGGTTAGAGCATGCGGCTCATATCCGCAGTGTCGGGGGTTCAATTCCCTTCCTCGCTACCACGATAGTCATAAAGCCCTGCAAAATTTTGCAGGGCTTTTTCTTTTGTATTCGCGACAATTCATTATATAATTATTATACCGAAATTTTTGTCATTTTTTACTTGCCAAGCTGCTCAGGAATGTATAAACACTTTCCTCGTTGGACAGGAAGTTCAACCCACAAAGCGTGGCGAGGTAGCTCAGTTGGTTAGAGCATGCGGCTCATATCCGCAGTGTCGGGGGTTCAATTCCCTTCCTCGCTACCACGATAATTACAAGGCTCTGCAGATTTTGCAGAGCCTTTTCTTTTATCCTGTCCTGTACCCGCCTTTTAATCCAAGGGAATTATTTCCAAAGAACGCCCTTTCTGTTAGCATTCAGGTAATTTCATACTCAAAAACACAGGATTTACATTTTGAATAATGAATTCTCCATGCCCAAGCCCCCCTGTAAGCGCACCGGCTCATTTCTTTCACTGCTACTCTGCGCTCTTATTGTTTTTTCGGCACTGTTTGTTCTTCCCGAAAGCAGTCTTGCCGACAAGCAACTGGACAAGGTAACCCTGCAGCTTAAATGGTTCCACCAGTTCCAGTTTGCCGGATATTATGCTGCCCTTGAAAAAGGATACTACAAAGACGAAGGCCTTGATGTAACAATCATTGAACGTGACCTGCGCCACAACCCAATTGATCAGGTACTTGGCGGCAAGGCTGACTTCGGAGTCAGCAATTCTGAAATACTGCTGCATTACCTGAAAGGGAAAAAAGTGGTCCTGCTGGCTTCCATATTTCAGCACTCCCCTCTTGTGTTTATTTCCAAAAACCAACCCCTTATACATACAGCACAGGCGATTAAGGGGAAAACCGTACTCATGAATTCAGCTTCGCAGGATATTGAACTGAAAGTCATGCTGGAAAGAAGTGGTATTTCTCTCAGCGACATCCAGCTTGTGGACCGCTTTGCTGTGCCGGAAGATTACTTTGATCCGCAACTTGACGTCATTGCCGCCTATATTACCAACCAACCGTATTATCTAAAAAAAGAGAATGTACCTTTTTCCATTATATATCCCTACACCCATGGGGTTGATTTTTACGGTGACACGCTTTTTACCTCGCGCGCTCAAATTCAAAAACACCCGGAAAGGGTTGATAAATTCCTGAGGGCAAGCCTGAAAGGATGGCAATACGCCCTTGAACACCCTGAAGAATTAATTGATATCATCATCGACAAATTCGGCTCGTTAAAATCAAAAGGACATTTAACATACGAAGCAGACACAATAAAAACTCTGATCCTGCCGGAACTGATAAGCATAGGTCACAGCAATCCCGCCCGCTGGGAACATATCGGAGAAGAATTCATAAAACAGGGACTGGTTGATAATAACCGCAATCTCGATAACTTTTTCTTCAATCCCACAGCAGGAAAAGTAACTATCAAGGAAGAAACGGCTTTTATCGCCGCCGTAATATTCGGAACAATAATGATCATCCTGCTGGCCTCAATATTTGTTGCCGGAAAATTCAAACACGAAATCAATACCCGCAGAGAAATTGAAGAAAAGCTCAAAAAAAGTGAAAAGTACTACCGCAGCATATTTGAAAACAGTGGTGCCGCAACTCTCATTTATACTGTCGAGAATCATTTGATAAAAAGATGCAATGAACAATATGCGGAACTTTGCGGAATTCCCCGTGAAGAAATTGAAAACAAGAAAAAGTGGTCGGACTTCATTGCCCCTGAAGAACTGGAAAGGATGAGCGGTTTTGCTCAGACCAGATTTTCCGAAGAGCACAACACACCTAAATCATATGATTTTAAATTCATGCGTGCCAATGGTGAAATACGAAATGTTCACGCAAATATCGAAATTATTGATGACAGCAAAGACTGCATCGCATCGATCGTCGACATGACCGAAAAAGTCAAAACACAGGAGCTGCTTATCCAGACGGAAAAAATGGTCTCCGTCGGCGGTCTTGCAGCAGGCATGGCCCACGAAATCAACAACCCCCTTGCCGGAATTCTGCAGGCAGTTCAGAATATTTACCGCCGCATTTCAGCAGACGTTCCTGCCAGCGTGAAAGTTGCGGAAAAACACGGCTGCACATGCGAACAGATTAACGGATTTCTTGAAGAACGTGGCATAATAAGAATGTTGGATGGAATCCACAGCTCAGGTGAGCGGGCGGCAAATATTGTCCGGACCATGCTCAATTTTACCCGCCGCAACGATGAGGGCATGAGCAGCTGCAGCCTGAACCAGCTTTTTGACGATATCATGAACATAATCACCTGTGATTATGATCTAAAAAAGAAATACGACTTCAAACACACAAAAATAGTTAAAGAATATCAAGAAGATCTTGGCATGATCAGTTGCCTGCGCATTGAAATTGAACAGGTACTGCTTAACCTCGTAAAAAATGCAGCATTTGCCACCAACGAAATTGCCGACATCAGGACACCGACCATCACACTGCGGACCAGAACAGATGACAGATTTATCATTGCCGAAGTGGAAGACAACGGCCCGGGCATGAGCCCGGAAGTAAAAAGACGTATTTTTGAACCCTTTTTCACCACCAAATCACCGGGAGTTGGAACCGGCCTTGGACTTTCTGTTTCATATTTTATAATAACACAGAATCACAACGGAACATTTGAAATTGATACCGAAATAGGCCGTGGTTCAAGATTCACCATAAAAATTCCCAAAATATAACAGATAAAATTATGATAAAAAAAATAATGTTTTTCACACTTACACTGATGATGCTGAGCTGTGCCGCGTGCGCCAAGAAACCGGTGCTCTATCCTAATGAACAATACGAAGAAGCCGGAGAGGCCAAGGTTGCCGAAGATATTGAATACTGTCTCGCCTTTGCTGAAAAAAGTGTCGGCAAAGAGTCCAAAGGTAAAAAATCTGCCAAATCAGGCATTAAAGGCGGACTGATCGGCGGAGCTGTCGGATTAGGTATCGGACTGGTTACCGGAAGTCCCGGAACTTCCGCCCTTGCAGGAGCTGCCGGAGGTGCCGCAGGAGGTGCTGCCAGCGGAGCTATTGAAGATGATTCCAACTCCCTCTACAAAAAATTCGTGGAACGCTGCCTGCGAGAAAAAGGCTACGAACCCATGGGCTGGAAATAATTCAGAATTTAAAATCCCTCGTGAATGGGAATATATTTGGAGATTATCTTTCGGTAAACGCCTTCGCGCTTCATCTTTTTCAGTTCGGCACTTACTTTTTTAAAAGCTGCGGGATGTTTTTTCCGTGAAAAAGCAAGGTAGGTGTCTGACTGGGAATAAACCAGCGGCAATCCACTCTTGGGCTCAAGTATGGTTTCAAGCTTTCCCAGCAAATTGTTATCATTTAAGAAATTAAGCACCGGATAATAGTCGGCAAAAAAGAAATCGATCCTGCCGAGTAATAATTTTTTTGTATTAAGATCAAGATTGGGGACTTCCTCAATCCTTTTGAATCTGTTTTCTTTGAGAGCCCTATCCACTTTCGGGCCATAGTAAAACCCCCGGCCGACTCCGCCGATATACTTCTCAGCTCCTGCAAAATCAGGGGAAAAATACACGTCAGATCCGGCACTGCGCACAGCAACAACCTTCTCCGTGATCAAAGTAGTCTCAGGATAACGCAAGAACTCAGCACGCTCTTCATTATATCCGGCGTTGAAAACAGCATCAGCTTTCCCTTTCTTGACCATGGCCATGGCTCTTTTCCATGGGACAACTCTGATATCAGGTGTATAGCCGGCCCGCCTGGCTGCTTCAGTCACAATTTCAACCAAAAAACCCGTCGGCTTGCCATTTTCAAGATACGTCTGGGGAGGAGTGTCCAGAGTAACAAAAATCAACTCTTCTGCGTGCAGTACAGACGGAAAAAGCAAAACTATAAGAATTACAAAAGCAAAGCTTTTAAACACTACAGCAACACCCTCCTTATATTTTATCCATATAATAACATTAATTACTTTTTGAAACAATGAACTCCGTTCAGACAAAAAATCAATCTGCTTGCTGACAGATTCATAAATGCGATAAGGTTAAACAAAATAATACTCAGGGGTGTTAAGTTTATCCGGTTAATGCCGATCATTTTTTTATTAAGTCCACATTTAACTTAAAAAGAATTTAATTATGCTGAGATTACTGACCGTTCTTATCACCATCCTCCTGCTTCCGGCCTTGGCTCTTGCCTGGCCCGGTAAAATAGTTGCGGTGGAAGGAGCAGCTACTTTTGTTGTTCTCAAGGATGGACAGACCCCGGTGAAGGTAAACGTTGCCGGAGTAAGACCTTCTGCCAATCTGGATCCGGCCAAGGCCCGCATGGAAAGCAGCAGCAATGTGCTTATGCGTGAAGTGGAAGTACGGGAACTCAGCAAGGCCGATGACGGCACTATCATCGGTGATATCACTGTTGACGGAAAGTCGCTTGCCAAGGAACTGCTCGATGAGGGCATAGTGGAAAGTACTGCTCAAGCCGCTCCGGCAATTGACACTACCCCGGTTGAAATCCCCAAGGAAATCAGCGAACCGGAAACTGCCCCTGTCCCGGAAACAGCACCACAGGCAACCGCCCCCACCTCCGAAGCCAGTGCTTCGGAAATAGCTAACGAGCTTTTACCTGCTGAATCATATCAGGCACAGCCTGAAACGCCTCCGGTCCCGGCCCAACAAGCAGCCCCCCCGCCCCTGCGAGCAGAACCTGAATCTGTCCGCTATGTTCAGGTATACCAGGCTCCTCAGCAGTTAGGGCTCTGGCCCGGCCGTCCGGCTCCGGTAGCCGCTCCACAGCCAGTGCAGCAGACTTACGCTACACAACAGCCTGTATACCAGACAGCACAGACTACTGCCCCGGTCATGGCTCCGCATGCAGCAGCCTCCCAGATGCAACAGCCCGGTGATACCGCAAAACGCGATTACGAACTTGCAGTAAGAGTGCAAAAAAACACCAGACGAACCAAGCGTAAGGGATTCTTTGTTCCCAAGAAAAAAAGTGAAACCTTTGTCGGTGCTTCCGGCGGCTTCCAAGCTTCCTTGAAGTCAAATGACAAAGAGCCCTACTCCTCCTTCGGCGGATTGGGCGGATTTACAACACGCCATTTCTTTCCTTCAGGTTTCGGTATCGGCGGCGATTTTTTCATGAGTTCCACAACAGGCAACTCCGGCACTTATGGTGCTACGTATTATGACAACGGGACACTCCAGACCAACGGAACAGCGTACGACTATAAAAATAAAAAGTTCAACACATACACCTTTACCGGATCACTGCTCTACCGCTTTTATACGGACCGCCAATTCACCCCGTATGTAGCAGCTCACGGCGGGTACTCTGTGTTCGATTATCCCGGAACTATTTTTAAACTTTCTGACGGTGCGCCAGTAGCTGGTGCCGGTGCAGGATTCCTTTATGAATTTGATTCCGGTTTCACAGTAGGCTTTGATACCCGTTACCTTAAAACCATAGGTGGAAAAAAGAACGACCCCAGCGGTTTTTTCGATTCCATGTTTAACATCGGTTTTACATTTGACTGACCGCAAACATTACATTCAGATTATAGTTAAGAGCCTTAACCCTAAGAAGTTAAGGCTCTTTTTTATTTCGCTATTGACTTCACTCTCTCGGCTTTGTACTACTCTTCCTAAAAGAGTAACACATTACAAATATCCATTTTGTTTTAACGCAATTCAAGGGGAAGAAATGTCGTTAAGAAAATACAGCTGCCCATTGCTCATTTTTATGCTCATTATGTTTTGCAGCACTCCGGCATTTGCCCACAGGGTGAATCTTTTTGCTTATGTTGAAGGAGATACAGTTTTTACCGAAAGCTACTTCAGCAAAAAAAGAAAAGTTCATCAGGGAGAGCTTGAAGTTTTCAGCACCGGCAACGGTGAATTGCTGCTCAAAGGTACTACCGACAATAAGGGCTTATTTAATTTTCCCATCCCTGAAGCAACCAAGGCAGAGAAAAGCGGACTTCTAATCAACCTCTACGCTTCTGAAGGGCACCGGGCAACATGGACACTACATGCAGACGAAATATTCCCGGAGACCCCGCAAACAGCCTCCAATACTGCTGCAAAAACCGTCCACGCCTCCTCCACCGTTCAAACATCCCCCGCAGACAAGGCTTCTTCTGCCGATCTGGCTGAACTCACAGCACAAGTAAAGACGCTGACAGACAAGGTTGAAACCTTGAAACGGCTGATAATCAGCCAGCAGGAAAAAGGTCCCGGCGTAAATGAAATATTTTCGGGGATAGGATATATCCTCGGTCTTTTCGGAGTGGCTGCATTTTTCCTTTCACGGAAAAAGTAGTTTTTTAATAAACTTTTATACGGAGTGACTTCATGCGCAAATCAATCGTTCTCGCCCTTACACTGATGCTGTTTACAGCCTTTTGCGGCTCTGCTTATGCCCATTTCGGTATGCTGATTCCTGAGAAATCAATCATCACACCGGACAATAAAAGTGCTGAAATCAAGCTTTCATTCTCGCACCCTTTTGAAGGACACGGCATGAATCTGGTCAAGCCGAAAAAATTCAGTGTTTTTCACGATGGCAAAGAAAGCAACCTCCTGCCCTCTTTGAAAGAATGCAAGGTTATGGATCACGATTCCTTTAAAACAGAATACAAATTCAAGCGTCCGGGCATGTACACTTTTTACATGGAACCTGTCGCCTACCCTGAGCCTGCAGAAGACAACTACATTATTCATTACACCAAGACCGTTGTTTCCGCTTTTAATGAAGGTGAAGAGTGGAATGCTCCACTTGGCGTGAAAACTGAAATCGTCCCCCTGACCCGCCCCTGGGGCAACTATGCCGGCAATGTTTTTCAGGGAATTGTTCTGCTGGACGGCAAGCCCGCACCTTTCACCCGTGTTGAAGTGGAACTCTACAACAAAGACGGCAAGCTGGAAGCACCCTACGAATGCATGGTGACTCAGGAAGTACTCTGCGACGAGAACGGCGTCTTCACATTTACCTGTCCCAAAGCCGGATGGTGGGGATTTGCAGCACTGAATGATGCTGATTATAAAATCAAAGGAAAAGATGTTGAACTCGGTGCAGTTCTCTGGATTGAAATGATTCCTTATAAAAGCAAGTAAATAGATTGCCTGATCAATCATTCCGGGCCGGAAACACTAAGTTTCCGGCCTTTACTTTTATCTCCAAGCTAATTATGTCTATTCTGTAGCAAATAATCACACGCGCTTAACGTGCTGTATTTCTGGAAAAAACAAATAAATTAATGGAGCCTGAATGCTTAACCCCCAAGTTTTGGTTGTCGATGACAGCAAAACGATCCGTACTGTGATCAGTTCGGAACTGAAAAAGCATTCCATTGATGTCACAGAAGCCGTCAACGGCCTCCAAGGGCTCAATTTCACCCGCGAACAGCATTACGATCTGGTCATCACCGATATAACCATGCCGGGCATAGACGGTTACCAGCTCTGCACGGAAATAAAACGCAACCCGGACACCCAATCCACCCCGGTCATCATTCTTTCCAGCAATGAAAAGCACGAGCAGATAGAAAAGGGTTTTGAGGTAGGTGCTGCGGCATACATAACCAAAAACAAAGCCCGGAAGGACCTGCTCCCGTATATCAAAGAAATTTTAGACCGCGCTAAACTGCTCCGCGACAAACTAGTGCTGGTTGTGGATGACTCAAAATACATCCTCAATGTTGTAGAATCAGGACTGACCTCAGCCGGTTTCAAGGTCATTACCGCCCGAAACGGCCATGAAGCCTTTGAAATAGCCAGCGAAATAGCCCCGCACCTGATTCTTTCCGACATCAACATGCCGATAATGGACGGCATCAAGCTGTGTGAAAAAGTACAGAACCACCCCGGACTGTCACACATTCCATTCGTGATAATGAGCTCCGGAGCGGATCGCCGGACCATGCGCGAACTGCTGCACAAAGGGGCGGCAGCCTTTCTGGTCAAACCTTTCAACATCGACCAGCTTGTAATCACCGCTGAAAAACTGCTCAGCGACCATTTCCAGATGATTTTGCAGCAGCGTGAGCTTTTCAAAAAGGAACGCACCCTGCTCATGGGCAGTATCACCAGCCTGATTCAGGCCCTGGAGGCACGCGACTCCTACACCAGAGGCCACTCGGATACAGTATCAAAACTGTCCGTCAAGATTGCGGAAAAATTAAGCTTAAATGATTTTGATTGCGAAAGGATAGCCTTTGCGGCCAGACTTCATGATCTGGGAAAAATCGGTATCCGCGATGATATCCTGCTCAAGAACGGACCGCTGGACGATGCTGAGTTTACTAAAATCAAAGAACATCCGGTGCTGGGTGCAGATATTCTGGAGCCCATCCCGAGTATGGAAGATATTATCCCGGCGGTGCTGCATCACCATGAAAGAATGAACGGCAAGGGCTACCCGCATGGACTTATCGGCAATGAAATCCCGCTCTGGGCGCGGATTATTTCAACTGCCGATGTTTATGATGCCCTGACAACAGACCGGCCTTACAAGAAAGCTTTCACCCATCAGAAGACAATGGAATTTATTAAAAATATTTGTCCTGATGAATTATGCCCGGAATGCGTCAGGGCTTTTCAGGCTGTAATGCTTGATATGTATACCCCCATAAACTAACAGCTAAGCCGGCTGTAGTTTATCCAGACCGGAAACTTCCCAAGCCTTATCTTTATCCACTTCTTCGCCGTTTTCCAGAATCAAATCCTGCATATCAGCAGCAACATCCGCGCTCTCATCCACGCCCATTTTAAAAATTAATTTCTGGTTGCTGTCGTAGATGTAAGCGGCCTCTTCATAGATATAAAACTTAAAAGGATTCTGCATAGTTCCTCCATAAAATTATTGTTCGTCAACATTCGGCTTTTACCACTTTGCGCAATGACAAGAAAGGGGTATTGTTATAAGAATTCAACTTGGTAAAAAACTAATCCTCAGACCAATCAGGCGGGTAGCATCATGAAATTCACATACATCCAAATAATCCTGACCGCGGCAATTCTGGCTGTCTTGGCCTTTTGCCCGGCTGCATACGCCGACGCCACCACCTACAAATGCAATCAAGGCCCGGCCTGCATTGATGAACGGGTTAATTTCGGTTCCGCAAAAATCCAATGCACAGATGTTAACGGCGACGTACTCTCCGATTGGGTCTGTGAATATGAAATGGAATACACTTGCAAAAACGAGCTTACCGGGGAAATCCGCAAGGGCGGCTTCAATCCTCTGGGCGCGTCACTCTGCTCAAAACTATGCGGGCCGTGTAAGCAGGGCTGGAAATAATTTCAATTTAGTACGTCCGCGGCACTTGCCAACTGTCCGGCAATGCTATAGATTAATGCACTTCACCTGAAGGGGTTAATGTATTTAATTTACTTTCAACCCCTTGCATCATCTTCCTGCGTACATACAGTTGAAAGGTGGGAGTAAATTTTACTCACACCCCCTTGCACCATCTGTTTACGTACATACAATATAAGCAGGAAGCAGTTCTTTGAAAATGGGGGCGCACTGGTTTCGACGGGGGTGAAAGAAGCCAAGGTTGCAGGTCGTGGCGCCGCTGGCCACGTAAAAAGCGGCACAATCATAATTGCAAACGACAATTACGATTACGCAATGGCAGCTTAATTAAGCTTGCCATGTCATAGCTTTGATGTCTGATATTAGCTTTGACAACAACCCCATCAGGCTGGCTACTCTCGCGTTGCACGTCCGTGAGAGGGTGAGAACCCAGCACGCGCTGGCTCATATGTTGCCTGTTCAGGGGCGTTCATTTGAGTGAGAAACAATACTTGAACTAAGCCTGTAGACATCTTGGTGGAGCATTCTCGGACGGGAGTTCGATTCTCCCCGCCTCCACCATTTCATCATTTTCATACCGTCCCATACGGTTCAAAGAAGAACGACAAACCCTTGTTATTCCTAGGAATATCAAGGGTTTTGTTGTTTCTGGGACGTTCGTTAAAGTCCAGTTAGGCGCGTTGACAACCATAGTTTTGTGTGAGTACGGATGGGCGTACTCACGGCGTACCACGCAGGTGTACTCACATCTACCCGCAGATAGGTACTCACAAAACAATGGAGGTCTTATGGCTCTAAATGTGAAGCAGATTCAAGCTGCAAAACCAAAAGAAAAGCTCTACCGCATAACTGACTCAAACGGACTTTGTCTGGAAATCCGACCCAACGGATCAAAGCTCTGGAGATATAGATACAGATTCAACGGCAAAGGCAAAATGATAGGACTGGGTTCTTACCCGGCCACAAGCCTGAAAGACGCCAGAGACAAACGCGACGAGCAGAGAAAAATCCTTGAACGCGATATTGATCCTTCAGAATACAGAAAAGACCAGCAGGCCACAGTAAGCGGAGAAAATGAATTCGAAGCAATAGCCCGCGAATGGCACACCAAATTCAAAAGCACTTGGACCAAAGGACACGCCCAGACAGTCATCAGACGCCTTGAGTTGAACTGCTTCCCGTGGATCGGCAAAATGGTTGTAAATGAGATTGAACCGCCGGATATTTTGAAAGTCCTCAGAAGGATTGAAAGCCGAGGTGCGCTCGAAACAGCACACCGGGTACGCAGCATTCTCGGACAGGTTTTACGCTATGCCGTTGCCACCGGACGAGCCACCCGCGATGCTACAGCGGACCTCAAAGGTGCCCTGCCCCCGGTAAAGCACAAACACATGGCAACCATCACCGATCCCAAGCAGATCGGTCCCCTGCTCAATAATATTGATGATTACCAAGGCAACACCATGACCAAATGCGCCTTGCAGCTCGCCCCGCTCGTTTTTGTCCGTCCCGGAGAGTTGCGCCATGGCGAATGGGAAGAAATTGATTTTGATGCTGCTGAGTGGAGAATCCCGGCAGAAAAGATGAAAGCCCGCCGTCCTCACATTGTACCGCTTTCCCGGCAGGCTCTGGAGGTCCTCTTCGAACTGAAGCCGCTTACTGGTGAGGGTAGATACCTGTTCCCCAGCATCCGCAGTAAATTATACCCCATGAGTGAAAACACCGTTAACGGTGCTCTGCGCCGCCTCGGTTACAGCAAAGAGGAAATCACCGGACACGGATTCCGCTCCATGGCCTCGACCAACCTTAATGAAAATGGCTGGAAGCCGGACGTAATTGAAAGACAGCTTGCCCACGTAGAAGGAAACAGCGTGCGAGCAGCATATAACCACGCCGACTATCTGCCGGAACGGCGCAAAATGATGCAGTGGTGGGCAGATTTTCTGGACGCTTTGAGAAACAAATTGGAAACACCTGCAATGGAAGACTATTAAGGATTTATATGAATAAAAACACAGTATTAATTGAGGCAGTTAATAAACAATTTAAAGATTTTCTGAAGCTGTTTCTGATCTTCTCCATTCTCATCATGGCTCTAATTTTCAGTTCATCCGATCATTCAAAAACAGAAATAACTATTCAATCCGGGATTCTGCTCTTATCATTATTGTTTGCCGGAATAATTATTTTCAAAAAGAACAAATCCATCGAATTGCTCGACAAGAAACTTGAAATTTATAGTAAAGCCCAACAACAGGGCTTAAGCCGGATTACTCCAACTCAAGAAGCTGCCGAAGATATATCCGAAGACGCAGAGACAGACGTAGAATCTGAATCGGTGGCACAGGAGCAGGTCGCAGCTTTTGAGGAGGAAATTAAGTCCTTGAAAACCAAGCTAGCCGAGAAGGAAGAAATCATAAATAAGAACGGCTGGAAAAAATGGTGTCTCGCAGCCTGTTCAGCCATGGGTGAAATCATCCGTGAAAATACGGTCAATTCGTCCAGTCCGGTGACGATCAAAAGGGATGCTTTTTTTGAGCGCATCAAATCAAACTACCCAGACCAGAATGAAAAGGAATTCGGCTCTGCTTTTCGTGAAGCATGGAAGTGTGTTCCCGACACGGTAAAGCACACAGACGGGTCTTCTTAGGGGGTAAAAACTGTTAAATAAGGCTATTTTACCCCTCCTGCCCTTAAAAAACATCCTCATTTAATACAGGGGTTTAAAATTTTAATTCACGATTTTAGCCCCTTTACCCCTTCTACCCGTCTAGCAAACAAATCCGGTTCTTGTAGGCTCCTCCGAAACGTCAAAACACGGAGGAAAAACTATGCGAACCGAAACCAATCACACCGCATACCATCTGCCCAATACGGGCTTTGTAAGACTTGTTGATGTCCTGAAAGTCATTCCTGTTTCCAAGACAACTTGGTGGAAAGGTATCCAGACCGGACGCTTTCCCAAGCCGGTAAAACTCACCAAACGGACTACCGCTTGGCGTGTCTGTGACATCCATAAACTCATCGAAGAGATTCCTGACCAGGGGGAAGCTTAAGACGCCTGCATGGCGTCAATAACGTATGAAGGGAGCATCCTGCTCCTTTCATACGTTATTCTATAAGCAAAAGCCTTGGAGTTAATACATTGGAGAACGGGCAGATTACATAGCTGTAATTTTCAAATAATCTGTAGGTAAGTAATACAATTCATTATTTCCATTAGATCACAGCCAAAGGGGGAATGGTTGTCCTTTGCTGTTTGTTCTTATGTGACTGGTCTTGTTTATGTTTCAGTGGTAAATTAAGGATAGCGCGGGCATAAAACCGCACTTTTAACTAGAGAGAGTATAGGGAGTCAAAATATGAGAATCTTGATTGTAGAAGATGATCCTACCATTGCCGAATATGTAGTCAACGGGTTACGTGAATCCGGATATACTGTGGATCATGCTGCTGATGGCAATGCCGGTTTGGAATACGCCCTTTCTACTGAATATGACGCCGTGGTAATGGACTGGATGCTTCCAGGACGCAGCGGATTGGATATAATTGCCGAGATGCGCGGCAAGAATATTGATACTCCTGTGCTTATTTTAAGTGCCCGCCAGGGGGTGGACGATAAGGTGACCGGACTCCAGACCGGAGGCGATGACTATTTGACCAAACCTTTTTCATTTGCCGAGCTGTCAGCCCGGTTGCAGGCTCTGATTCGCAGGTCTTCACGGACTCCTACCGAATCAAAATTGCGTGTGGGAGATCTTGTCTTGGATCGCTTTTCACGTGAGGTGACTCGTGATGGCCAAGCGTTGATTCTTCATGCTCGTGAATATGGTTTGCTGGAGTACATGATGAACAACGCAGGCAGAGTGGTAACCAAGACCATGATTCTTGAACATATTTGGGACTACAGCTTCAACCCCCAAACTAATGTTGTGGAGGTACTCCTGCATCGATTGCGTTCCAAGGTGGATAAACCCTTTCCCACAAATCTTATCTCGACTATTCGTGGTGTAGGCTATGTTATCAGTGCTCGAGAAGATTAAAGGACTGAGCGGACTCAGGCTGGTTCGGTGGTATTTCGTTGTTTTCGGAATGAGCACCCTGTTACTGTTTTTGATCAGCAACATTTTTTTTGATTCATACCTTACCCGCGTGGAACGAGAGCAATTGAGCAACCAGGCTGAAACCTACCACGCCCTGTACAATACCAATGGAATCGACGGTCTGCTTGCAATGATCCGCAACCGCCATCTTTCCAATCGCTTCAGCAACATTTTTTTGCGTCTTTCAGATAATCAGGGCAAAACAGTATGGCTGACCATTCCTGAAGAATTTAATGAACTGGAAGTGGAACATTTTATTCTGCCCACTGCCAATGACAAAACCTGGAAAGAGCTTGATCTTCCCACTGAAAACGATCTTGATATTTATACAACCCACCTTGCAGATGGACATATTCTGCAATTAGGTCGTACTACCGGACGCCAGGAAATGATCGTGGATGATCAGAGAATTTTTTTTCTGGTAATTATATGCGGCATCGCGGTGCTGGGAATTCTTGGCGGTGTTTTTTTCTCCCGTAACGTGCTGACCCCTGTGCGGGAATTGGAATCAACTGTGCGCAGAGTTTCATCCGGTGATATGAAAAGCCGGGTCCCGGTGGTGGAGCAAGCCGGGGAACTTCGTGAACTGGCTGTGCTTTTTAACAAGATGCTTGAGCGTAACGATAAATTAATCTCAGCCATGCGTGATACCCTTGGAAATGTCAGCCACGATCTTAAAACTCCGATGACCAGGATGAAAGCACGTATCGAGCATGGACTGATCGCTGACTTTTCCGCACAACAATTGCGTGAAATTTTGATGGACTGCGCGGAAGACGTTGAACGCATCAATCGTCAACTTAACATGCTCATGGATATCACAGAAGCTGAAACCGGACAGATGAAACTGTCATTCGAAGATTTGCTGTGCTCTTCACTGATTGATGAAGTGCTCGACATATATGAATTTGTCGCGGAAGAGCGAGAAATTGAAATTATCAACGATTCTACCCTGCTCACTATTAGCGGTGACCATCAACGAATATTGCAGATGCTGGGCAACCTTGTTGACAATAGTCTCAAATATACCCCACGCGGAGGAAAGGTCGCTCTGCGCACAGAACGCGACGGCGATTCCATCATAATCTCGGTTGAAGACAGTGGTCCGGGGATTGAACCGCTTGAGCGGGAGCGTATTTTTGAAAAATTATATCGTATAGATAAGAGTCGTTCTACTAAAGGACTTGGGCTTGGCTTGAGTTTGGCAAAAGCCGTAATGGAAGCTCATGGGGGAAATATCTCTATTCAATCAAGTAAGCTTGGGGGGGCTTTGTTTGAAGTAAGTTTTCCGTGCGAGAAAAAAATTACCCGTATGTAATTTTCAGATAAGCAAGCTGTAATGTTTGGCAGCGACGACATTCTCCAACAAAAGGAGTATGTTATGAACACAGTCATGTCCGGCAGGATGGAGGACAGAAATAGTTGCGAGAGCAATAACACAAAACTTATCTATGACCGGGAGAGGTGTGTCGGCGTAGATGTTTGTGGAGCCTGTATCGAACATTGTACTAACGGAGCTATTTCCCTCGGCAATGACGGCAGGATTGTTATTGATCAGGTATTGATAACGCAAAACCTTCACTTAGCCGAAATATGTCCCGTGCTGGCCCTTTATATTCGATCAGAATAGGCCCCCCAAAAAAGCCGTCTCTTTACAACTGGAAACAGTTTATAAGGGGCGGCCTTCTAATGTCCCTGCCCTGCGTATTTTTTCTACACACATTGCGACGCTGGTGTTTTTGTGTAATATTATAGTAAGCTATAAATATATTTCCCGCTAAGCAGTTGATTTAAGCAAAGCTATCACTACGATTCACAATAAATGTTCGGGATCAACCTTTATCTCTGGCAGGACTTGATATGAAAATTTCGATCAGCAAACGCATTTCCTTTCTTATAGCCGTCACAGTAATAATAGTAGCATGGCCTATTTTATTTATTTCAGAGGAAATGTATCAAGAACACATTTCAGAGGTTGTGAACAATACAGCACAGGGTCTTGTTTATCAAACTCTGCTGTACATGGATACTCTGCCTGAAGGATCGGAAGAAGACCTGAATGAGAACGAAAGACAGTACAGCTCGATGAGTAAAAAGTCCGGGCAACTAATTATATTTTTTGACCAAAACAAAAACATCATATCGGAAAATAAATCTGCACGAGCTCAAGATATAATAAGTCAACTTTTGTCTAAATTTCGCAATAAAGATACCATTTCATCCTTTGCTATTCAGACTGAAAGAGGAACTGAAAACCCTCAGGGATGGGATTGTACTCTCGGTTTTTCCAAAAAACAAAAACTCTTCGTCGCCATTTGTTATAACCGGGACTATACTTATGATGCCCGAGATGCCGTGCAAGTACGCACAACCCTGCTTATTTCTTTAGTTTTGTTACTAGGATTACTGGGTGCTAAATGGGCCTCAGGAAAAACGATCTCCCCAATTAAAGATCTGGCTGATTATGCACGCTCACTCCCTGAGCGGGATTTTTCCATCACAGAAGGAAATATACTTCTAACCAAGCTAAACAAAGTTAATGATGTAGAAATTAAAGAGCTTGTACAGGCATTTGCCTATATGGAAGATTCTCTTCTTGAGCATATTGAAAATAAGAAAAAAACCGCCGCAGAACGGGAAAAAATGAAAAGTGAATTGCGCATTGCGGCTGAAATTCAGCAGGGAGCATTGCCCAAAGAGCTCACTATTCCTGCTGAAACAGTATCAATCAATGCGCTGATGCAGCCAGCGAGAGAGGTCGGCGGTGATTTGTATGATTTCTTTATGGTCGACGAAAAAACTCTACAGTTCACAGTAGGAGATGTTGCAGGAAAAGGTGTTCCGGCCTCTTTATTCATGTTTGCCTGCCAGCACTTGTTTCGTTCAATTCCCCACCACGAAGTTTCTTTAGAGACCGCAATGACGATTTTGAACGACAATCTTTCAAAAGATAACAGTTCGGCAATGTTTGTGAGTCTGTTTGCCGGGAGATTCAATATTGAAACAGGTGAGCTTGAATATTCACTGGCCGGGCATCCTCCGCCATACTTGAAACGTGCAGACGGCACGATAACAACTCTGGAAGCTCCGGCCAATCTACCCATAGGTTCCATCGAAGGAATCCCCTTTGAAACAAGAAAAATTACAATTCAATCGGATGAAATATTGACTGTTTTTACTGACGGTCTTTTCGAAGTTTTTGATAAGAATGGAGAATTATTCGGCCTGCAGCGACTGCAAAATCTGATTGGCACATGTGCAGAAGGCAATTGTGATGAAATCTTGATTCACATTCTCGACTCGGTGAATAATTTTGCCAAAGACAGAGAAGGACAGGATGACGCTACTATTCTATGTCTTAAGCGAATGCCTTGAACAGGCTGAAAATGAAAGCAGACGCTCCCATGTCGCGAAAGCAGGGATGCGCATATATTACGCCGCTGTAATTTTCCTGTAATCTCCCAGCAAGAGTACTCTTTCAGAATCTCATGCAAGCCAGCAACGAGATTTGTGTTTTCTCGGTCTGGCCAAAACCTTACCAGAAAATAAAAATGAGGTACCGACCTCATTCAGAACTTGAAGGAGTACTTTTTATGCATGGGAAAAATTTTAAATTCAGATCATTTATCTCAGTATTAACCTTTATCTCATTTATTATACTTATGCTTACCGGGCTGGAGTTATTCGTGGCTCCGCACGACCATACCACTGACTGGCTGTCCTGGAGTTTCTATGGAATCAGTCAGGATATTTTTGCCGAACTGCACATAATTTTCGGCCTGCTTTTTCTGCTGACTTCACTGATTCATATTGCCTACAACCTGAAGCCGTTACTCAGCTACCTGAAAAAGCCAGCCAGAAGCAACGGACTCTTAAGCGAAGCTCTGGTTGCATTGATTGTATCTATCGTCATCACAGTTGGAACAGTGGCAGGAATGCCCGGTCCGGCGAATATCATTGAACTGGGTGAACGATTCCAGAAGTCATGGGCAATAGGCTACCCCGAAGCCCCTATGCCGAATACCGAAAGCCTTTCAATTGAGCAGTTGGGCTTATTGCTTCAGGTCGATCCAAATCTTCTTATTGATCAGCTCAGATCAATGGGAATCAGCGATGTAGACACTCAGGCTGTGATTGAAGACATCGCCGAGGAACATGATATCCCTCCCTACAAAATTTACACTGCAATAAAACAAGCCAAATAAATAATGTATTTATAACAATGTGGCTGCTGTCTCCGCCCTCCCAGATAACAGCTAGTATATACACAGGCCGTAAGCAGGCATTCAAAAACTGCTTACGGTCTGCATTTTTTGAAATTAAAAAAGGCCGATGCATAAACACCGGCCTTTAAATTCACGTTTTCCTTCCTATCGTTATATGAATCGGCGTTCAGCCATAACGGGTGATCCACTAAAATCAAAACAATACTCACTATCATCAAAACGATACTCACTCCGAAACCCCATATACGGTCCTTTCCGGGTAGGAAGTTTGCAGAGTTTTTTGTAACTGCGCTCAAAAAAAGTAAGCATGGAAAGCCCCAATCCATGATCCAGACTTTTAATGTACTCCCCATCCACATCGTCAGCATAAACAACATCAAGCAAGACATGCTTGAATCCGCAATTCTGCATTTCCTGCTCCATCTGCAGCTTTTCAGTGAGTGGCGCAATGGAGTCCTGCGAGGAGTGGATAAAAAAATAGCAGGTATCCCCTGCTCCTTGCGCAGCCATATCCGCAAGGCCCATAGGAGAAAAACTGCGTATTTCGAGTTTTCCCTTCTCCAATGAATTGGGAAGTCCGGGCTTCAGAGTCCATGGGGATTTCACAAACAAATTCAAGCGGACCATATCATCGAGCATAACTGCAAATTCAGGCTGACCAAGCTCTCTTCCCACCAAATATCTGTGATTGGGAACAGCCCATGATGAATTATCAAAAACAGCCCGCAAATATCCGGGAGCAATCTTGGAAACCATATTTGCAAGGTAGCCACCGTAGGATGAACCGATCAGTATTATATTATTTTCATTTATGTCGTAGCGCATTACAGCGTCGCGAATTGAATTCAAAATATCCAACGCAGGCAATAGTCCAAAATTCTGATACTCACCTCTGGATGGTGTTAATGATCCTGTTAAGTTTATGAACTGACCAGTTTTGCCCGCAAATTCAACAACATCTTTAGCCCAGTCATCACCGTAATGGCCAACCAGCCTTTGAACCAGATTCCGATCTTCAATCTCGAGGTCTATTTTTGCTCCAACATTTGGTCTTGAATTTATGCCAAAATACTCAACCGAAAGAGCGGCCAAGTTATACTTTGAAGATATTTTTTTACAAAAAACATCCGTATAATCACCTAAATCCGCACCAAACCCCGGAATATACACCACAAGACCATTTTTATTTTCGCTGCCATACAGATTGTATGAAACCTTTCGATCTCTGCCATTAAGTTCAAAGTCATTGCTGGTTGGGATAGTGTTATGTTCTACCAATTTATTCCTCCAAATTATTTATGTCCGGAGGATATTGAAGAAGCACTATGGCGGGATGATTACCCGAAAATTACATGGGTGTAATTCTGTATTATTTCAGTTGACTTACCTATTTCTATCATACAGAATTAAAACAAATGAACTGACATTCGTCTGTTCCGTAAGCGTTAACGTCAACCAACGCACCAACTTGTCCTTTCAGGGCCAGGGGTGCGTTTTTTTATGCCTTCCTTAGTCCTGATTGTGCAGTAATTTTGGAGGGCGTTATGCCAAATAATTCTCTTAAACAATGCCTAGCACGAATGGGCGTTGCCGTATTTATTTCCTATCTTTCTGTCGCCGTCGCACTTCCTGTTGTCCCAATCTTCGTTGCTCAAGAGCTTGGTTTAGCAAACTGGCTGGGAGGATTTGCCGTGGGAGCGGCATTCATATCCACAATCTTGTCGCGTAACTATGCCGGATTTTATGCAGATGTACGCAGCCCTAAAAAATGCACCCTGCTTGGATTGCTTTATTACATTAGCGCAGCCGGGGTATGCTTGGCATCTGCCTATTGCTGCATTCCGAAATCCACAGCTTTTTTCGTTTTGATCATTGGAAGACTTATCCTCGGTTTAGGAGAAAGCATGACTCTGGTTGGGCTTACAAGCTGGAATTTAGCACAGCTCGGTCCCCAATACTCAGGGAGAATTCTTTCAATTGTAGGAATAGCTATGTACGGAGCATTTGCCGTAGGCGGGCCGATAGGAATAATGATTTACGAACAACATGGTTTCGCAGCGGTTATGGGTATCTCTACCCTGTTACCGCTAATTGGTGGAGGACTGCTTATAAGTGCTGCGGATGTATCTCCTCAAATGAATATTGCCCCGCGAGTTCCATTTCTCAAAATCACCCACTTAATCTGGAAACAAGGCACTGTGGTATGCCTGCAAGGCGTCGGTTTTGCCGTGCTGGGGGCATTTATTTCTTTGTACTTCAAAAGCAAAGGATGGCCATATGCAGGCTACGGTATAAGCTTATTCGGTATTGGCTTTGTTGTTAGCCGCATTCTCTTCAGTGGATTACCTGACAAAATAGGTGGTATTGGTCTGGCATTCTTCTCGCTCATAGTAGAAATGCTGGGCCAAGGACTTCTTTGGGGGGCGCAGGATGTTTCCATTGCCCTGATAGGAGCTTTGCTTACCGGACTTGGTTGTTCCATGATTTTCCCGGCTATGGGAGTTGAAGTTATTAAACAGGTGCCGCAAGGACTTAGGGGGACTGCATTTGGCGGATTTGCCGCATTTCAGGATGTTGCCTATGCGTTCTCGGCACCAATTGCCGGTTGGTTGGCCGACACATTCAATTATTCGTCAGTTTTTTTGCTTGGAGCAATGGCTGCAGCCTCAGGATTGGCAATCGTTATATCCATGAGATATACTCCTAAACCAAAACGGAACCTCACTGTTATCGAAGAAAAATCAAATTAACTATTCTGATTTTTAACATTAAATAATTCCAACACACGTCCCTAATTGTCAGCAACAATGATGATTGGGGACGTTTTTTTTTGACAAAAACATTAATTTTTGAAGCCCACTCTAAATTTTACAGAATTACACCCCTGTAATTCTGCAGTAATGCGTACGCAATCCTGATTGTTCAATTTGAACCCATAAAACAAATTGAACCAAGGAGAAACGCATGAATAATGTAAGCATTGTAATTATCACACTTAATGAAGAATCCAGAATCGGCAACATCTTATCGGACCTGAAAAAACAGACCCGGAAAGGTTTCGAAGTAATCGTTGTCGACAGCAAGAGCTCTGATGCCACGGTTTCAACAGCAAAGGAATTCGAACCGGACTTCAATGAATTCAAAATCATTGAGATGGAACAACAAGGCGTAAGTCTGGGCCGAAACACCGGTGCGGAGCATGCCAAATATGAACGTCTGTTGTTCCTTGATGCAGATGTACGCCTTAGCCCCACTTTTCTTGAAGAAGCTGCCGACTACTTCGCTGAAACAAAAATCAAGGTTTGCACGGGTGCCATGACAGCGTCACCTGATGAAAACCGTCTGGTAAAAATTGGAGTAAATGTTTTTTATTGGGGAATGAAGCTGACCCAATTGGTTTTCCCCACTGCGGTTGGCGCATGTATTTTCTCGACTAAAACCGTCCATCAGGAGATCGGGGGTTTTGATGAAAGCATCAGCCTTTGTGAGGATTGTGACTATGCAAGAAGAGCCAGTCAAGTATACCAGTTCAGGGTTGCACCGTTAAAATTTGAATTTGATGCCAGACGATTAAATCAGGACGGCATTTTCAAAACAGGCCTGACCTATCTGAAAGCGAATATATACAGACTCTTCAAAGGCGAAATACGAAACAACGAAATTCCATACTCATTCGGACATTACCGGTAGAAGACGATGAATGAGATAGGTTTTTTGAGCGATCTTATCGCTACACCTATGGGGATTACCGTCATTGTCCTCGGAGCTATGGCTGATGCCGTTATCGGGTTGGGTTTCATTGTCTATGGGGAAGTTTTCTTCATTGCAGCGGGCTATCTTGCTGCCACTGAAGCAATGCATTTCCTATTGCCCATGGTCTATGTCTCGGCCTGGGGAGGTGACCTCATCAGCTATACGCTCGGTCGCCGGGGCGGACACCGTATTCTACTTAAGGTCGCCGGTAAATCACAGCAACGCCGAAGAGCTTATCGCAAAGCAAAAAACATTCTGACCAAATACGGCTATCCGGGCGTAACTGTCTCAAGGTTGCTGGGGCCGGTGTCCTGGGTAGTACCCTTTGCCGCCGGAAGCATGCAGATGCCCTCAGGCCGCTTTGCTTTATTCAGCTCTATGGGAGTATGCATCGGGGTCTCACAATTTGTGGTGATCGGTTATCTGCTTGGCAGCGGAATTGAATTACATTGGCAGAGCATAATTCATGAATTCATGCCCCTTATGGTATTCGGAATTATTGCTGTCTCAGCCTCTCTGATCATTTACCAAATAACAAAACAACATAATTGGAGACTGCCGACAAAAGTCCTGATGCATGGTATTATCTGGTGCTCAGCTTTTATGCTGATGAATTATTGGATGTTCTTCTATGGGGCCACTCATAGCAAAAATAAAGCGGTCCCCATAGTTACGTCCAGGCTTATTCAGGAAAAATTCAAGGTCTATCCCGGTATGTCCAAAGGTTACCTTGCCCAACCTATTAACGTCATGCTGGCTACAGATCTACCTTTAAAAGAAATTCATCAGAAAATGGGCTGGGTGGAAAATATGGCATTTTCCAAAAACCGGATTTCCATCATCGATTATTGGAGGTCCATTTTAAACAAAATACCTCCCGTGACCGACCTCTATCTTGCCCAGAGCCCGCAATTGGCTGCTTTTCAGAATCCTGAAGGCAACATTATGTCCCGGCACCATGTCAGATGGTGGGAGCTTGCGGATAGTCCATACCCTGAACGGACATACGCTGGCTCCATGAGCACGGATGATGAAATTCGACCTAAACCCTATAAAGGAATTCTCGCACTTATTCATGATATCGACCCCAACGTAGATGCAGCGCGGGACATGCTCGTAGAATTAATCAAGACAGCATACCCGCACGCATCGGTTGAGTATATTCAAGCCAATAGGCGGATCATCCCGGAAGCACCGGGCGACTACTCCACTGACGGCAGAATCGCCGTTATCCGGATAACTTCCAATGCAGCAGCACAGAAGAACATAAACATAAATTCACCACGTCTATTTTCAGCGGGAGACCTGTTTTCAGCTAAGCCCGCACCGAAATGTCCGAAGCAAAAATTACCTGCATGTAATATTGCCGCAAGCAGTGTGTAAGTATTGAAGGGCAGTCTCTCTTTAGGCGTTCAGTCAATTCTGTTGCCCGGCAACAGGAAATAAGGACGTCAAAACAGGATCATTTAACACATAGGAGACAAAATGAAATTTGGTGTTTTTTGTTTACTGGCTTTACTGCTGGCTGTTCCTAATATCAGCAGCGCAAATGAAAAAGATAATAGTGAAACATTTGTTTTTTATTACTTTATGGATGGCATAGCTACACACGTTTCGGAAACCGTACCGGCTCACGTAAAATACTGGAAATCCTTAAAGCTTGAAGGATATGGCGGCGGTCCTTTTGGCGACCGGTCCGGCGGAATGATTACTTTCAAAGCCAAGGACATGAAAACAGCAAGAACTATTTGTGCACAGGACCCATTTGCCCGCCAGGGTCTGATTGGCAGATTCTGGATCAAGAAGTGGCTGGTTCATCACTAAAATCCCCTCTGGTTTACATAATTTCAAGTCTTATAACCATATAATGTTCAGGTAAGACGGGAGTAATCATCTTCCACCATACTGGACTTAACAAACAAGGAGATCATTATGAATTTTAAATGGAAAGACAAACGTTTGGGCGCCGGGCTTATTGCTGCGGTAATTGCTTTAACTCCGGTTGCCTTAATGGCAGATGACCATGGAGATCATGAAGATGGCTATCGCAAGACGGCTACGGTCATCAGGAACTTTGAACATAACCAGATTACCTTGCCACAGTTGATTAAAACTGCAGAAAAAGCCGGTAAAGGAATCGCCATTGATGTTGAACTGGAAGACGACTCACCTGTTCAAAAATATGAAATAACCTTGCTGAGCGGCAAAGAAGTGCTGAGCGTATATCTTTCCGCCTTCAACGGTGAAGTTATCAAAGTCGGTAACCCTGAAGTCATTCACAGTGCCGTGGCCCGGATCACCAACCTTTATGATGGGTTGCAGAGCAAAAAAGTAAGCCTGCAGGAAGCAGTATCCATAGCGGAGAAATATGAAAAAGGAGTTGCGTACCAGGCACACATCGAAGAAATGGATAATTGGACTGGATATGAAATCGACCTCATCTCCAATGGCAAACAGGTCCGAATTGTTATCGATCCGGAAAACGGCCACATTGTAGGCAGGAAATCACAGGACGAAGAGGACGATGACGAATCCTGATCACTGCTGAAAATCACAACTCTTTCATTCAAGGGCAGATGGGGTGTTTTTAATCTCATCTGCCCAACTTAAACGAAAACAATTTTCGAAATGACAGTAAGTTAGTTTTAGCTAGTCCTAAGAAAGCCTTCCAGTTTGGAATGATTACATCATACCAATGGAAGGCTATTTTATGACTAGCAATTTCATGCGGAATAAATATGCTAATTTAAAACAGATGGCAGCCCACTAACTCAAATATAGAAAGAGTAATGTACTAAGAAGGCTTCATCTTTTCCTGGACTCTAAAAAAGAGGCTGGCCACATCAATATTGAGGACAACCGCAGCCTTCACTGCCTCAGAAACCGGCAATCCCTGCGGCTTTCCTGTTGGGGAACATTCACGTATTTTCCACCATTTACTGGGAGCTGTTGATGTGTTTCCATACATCAGCCTTGCAAATTCAGTATGTGCAAGTCCCTGATTCTGATATGTCTCGACAATTTCAGCAACTAGGGCACGTTCAAATTCATATTCGTAATTTTTCATGTAGTCATACTATACCAAAACGGCTGGAAATCATACACTAAATTAGCACTAATATTAAATATTAATTTTGCTTAAACGCAAATACTTGCCACATTTTTACCTATCTGCATCAGCAGATTGTAAAGCTGATTTATTTATAACTAAAATCAGTTGTTCCTAGTACCAAACAAAACTCCCACTAATTCAACTAAAAAAAAGTAGCTATTGCTGATTAACCTCCTAAGCAATAGAGACAATTTTGCGCCATTATTTATGCACCTTGCGATACTCAAACACTCAAAACAAATAAAATATCGGTCAATGCAATTAAATATTTTTCAAAATCACGGTTTACTTTTCAACATTTTTCTCATATCTCAACTAAACACAAAGTGCTATTTTAGCATTTAATTTAGAAGTTTTAAAAATTACAACAACTCATAAGCTAAGCTTGGAGCACTTAATGACAAATGAAATATCAAATCTATATAAGATCGCAGCAACAATTAACTTTTTATCTGGAGTTGTTAATGAGGAGGCAGGTCTATTGCTATACTTCCTCGGTAAGGAGATTCAAAAAATCACAGAAAACATTGATGACGCCACCAGCACACCAGAAACATCCTAAAATCACAACTTTTTTTTACACATCAACAGTTTTACAAACAGACAAATAAATCACTCTAATTCAAATAAATATCATACTAGGCAATATTAAATTGCCCAGCAAAACACCGTCTAAAATGCTACTATTAGACGGTGTTTTTCTTTGCCCTATCTCCATTCTGGCACCAGCCTCAGCCTTCCGTCTTTCATACATACGCATCACCGTCGTCCCTTCTCATTCATTCAAATCCCAACTATCAAGTCGATGCTAAATTAGCATTGACATCAAATGCTAATTTAGCATAGCAAGACTTCATGTCAATCAGCGACGAATACTTAGCAAAACAACTCCGCAAGAAGTTCAACTCCTACGAAGAAGCTGCAAAGGCTTTGGGATATTCGGGATACCGCCCTTTCAGAAATGCGATTGTGAAAGGGCTTCCTGAAGCAAAAAGGAAATTAGCTCTCATGCTTCTCTTGGAGGAACCTGATGAGCAAAAATAAGGGATTCGCAAAAGTCGAAATCATAGCAAATCTGCCAGAGATCAAAGCTCTTCACGAGAATGGATTCAACAAAAGAATGATCTATGACCACTTAGTTGAAAGCAATAAGATCACAATGACTTACCAGAATTTTTGCGCCTACAACCTGAATGGTGTTCGTAGAAAAAATAATCCCTCACCCTCCAAAGCAGGAAGAATCGTCTCCATCATCTCCAAACTCCCCGACACCGGCGGAGACGGTTCTCCTGCCAATAACACGGAAACAAGACCATTCAATCACGACAATCAAGTGACCTTAGAAGAAGTCGAAGAAAACCTCATCGGAAATGACTGATCTGGAGTATTAACATGGCGAAAATAAACATGATTCTGCAAGGCAAAGGCGGCGTGGGTAAAAGCCTCGTTGCCAGTCTGCTTACCCAATATCTTCTCGAATCCGGAAAAGAAATATCCTGCGTGGACACTGATCCGGTGAATGCGACATTTGCCGGTTACAAAAGTTTTAACGTCACTGCGCTGGACATTATGAAGGATGACGACATCGATCCCAGAAGATTCGACAAGCTTGTTGAACTCATGCTGGCCCTTCCTGATGACGCGGAAATGGTCATCGATAACGGAGCGGCCACCTTTGTTCCGCTCGCAAGCTATCTTTCTGAAAACGAAGTTTTTGAAATGCTCGATGAGACTGGAATAGAGATAAACCTGCACACGGTAATTACCGGCGGACAGGCTCTACCTGACACTCTTACTGGCTTAAATTCATTGGTTAAAACATTCCATGTTCCCATCTATATCTGGTTGAATAACTACTTCGGCTCTATCAGCAGGAAAGACAAAAATTTCGAAAGCTTCAAGGTCTACCGGGAAAACTCCCACCGCATTGCCGCACTGATTCGTCTTCCCCAAAAAAAGAAAGAAACCTTCGGCAAGGACCTTGAGAATTTGCTCACAGCAAAGATGTCCTTTGATGAAGCGCAGGAAAGCACCCTTCCGATCATGACCCGGCAGCGGCTGAAAATGATCTGGAAAGAAGTTCAGCAGGAACTTTCAAACAGCGGACTTTAGTGCGGTATGTCTGAGCAGATTTCTGAAAATGCCCCCCTCACCATTCAGGGCGTGCGCGACTTGATCGCTGAAAAGCACAAAATGCTGCTTGATGAGAATGATCCCATTCTCATGGCCGTGACCATGCATCGCGCCGCCCTGAATGAGTATGAATTGCTGCTGGCCGAACATCAGCAAAAGCTTTCCGCTGACATGTCCGGCCATGTTGCTTCTTTTGCTGCTGAGGTGCGCAAATCCACCAACAGCCTGTTGAGCAAAGCGGTCAAAGCCAACATCGACAATTGTCTGGCCCAGATCAGCGAGCATGAAAAGCAGATGAGCCGTTTTATCAGCTCAATCCGGGCCATGGCGATTTTCGCCGGGGTTCTTTTCGGGTTGTCCGTTGCCGTTTCAATCTCAGTCATTGTGTGGGGTTCGTGATGGATGAGCGGCTTGTCAGGAACCTGCTGCACAACATGGGACCGACCATTGTTTCAGCTCTTGAAGATGAACAAGTAGTTGAAATCATGGTCAACCCGGACGGTAAACTCTGGATTGAAAAGCTCGGTGAAGAAATGGTTATCGCAGGTGCTCTTGCTTCGAGCCAGACCGCCATGATCATTTCATTGGTTGCCAGTGCGCTAAATACCACCGTTACCGACAAAAATCCCATCATTGAGGGTGAATTACCCCCTGAAAAACCGCTCAACGGCAGTCGTTTTGAAGGTCTGTATCCGCCGGTCGTGCGCAGTGCTTCTTTTACCATCAGGAAGAAAGCCAGCCGGGTAATTCCTTTGGAAGAGTACGTGGTCAGCGGGATCATGAATCTTGAGGTGATGAAAGGGACTCTGGCCGCCGTGAAAGACAAGAAAAATATTGTCGTCATAGGTGGGACCGGGTCCGGCAAGACCACGCTGGTCAACGGCATTATCAAATCAATTTCGGAAGTCTCTCCTGCTGACCGGCTGGTCATCATCGAAGACACTGCGGAGCTGCAAAGTCAGTCCCGCAATTCAATTTTTCTGCACACCACTCCGTACACCTCCATCCAGTCATTGGTCCGGGCGACAATGAGGCTTCGCCCGGACCGGATACTTGTTGGCGAGGTGCGCGGGGGCGAAGCCCTCGACCTGCTCAAGGCTTGGAATACCGGACACCCCGGCGGCATTGCCACTGTTCACGCCAACTCTGCGGCAGAAGGTCTGCTGCGTATTGAGCAACTTATCTCGGAAGCATCCACCTCGCCCATGCCGCAACTGATCGGCTCGGCAGTGGACTTTCTGATATTCATCCGCCGCACCCGCAAGGGCCGGACAGTCTCCGAAGTGGCGGAAGTAATCGGATACGACCCCGTTAATCAAAAATACATCTTGGAGTACATCTACGATGAAAACAAATAAGCATAAATATCTGCCCCTTCTGGCAATACTCCTGCTGACTGCTCTGCCTGACGCGGCCTTTGCTTCCAACTCAATCAATGAACTCAGCACGCCCATGGAAATGGTCGTCGGCACCATCACCGGCCCTGTTGGCCGCTGGATCTGCATCGGCGGGATGGGTATTTCCGGCATCGCTTTTATCATGAAAAGAGAAGAACTTGAGGGCGGTTTCAAGACCCTGCTCAAAACCGTATTCGGCATGTCCTTTGTTGCGCTGGCCGCATCCATTGTCGATTCAATCTTCAGCTTCTCCGGGGCGGTAGTATGAGTGGAAGGAAGATCCCCATTCACGCTTCCCTGTACCGGCCTTCGCTGGTCATGGGTGCCGAGCGCGAACCGCTGCTTTATTCCGCGCTGTTCGCCATCCTGATCGCTCTTGGAGGATTCACCCTCTATGCTGGCGGTGCTGCCCTTGTATTCTGGGTTGTAACGGTCTTCATCCTGCAAAAAAACGCTAGCTTTGATCCGCAGCTTTCCAAGATCGGCCTGCGTCATTTCAACCAGCAGAATTTTTACGCTGCCCGTTCCACTCCGTGGCAGATCGGCGGGGCAAAGCTGAAATGATCGCACTCAAAGATTACCGCCACAAACCGAAAGGACTCCCGGACCTGCTGCCTTACGCGGCCATGATCAATAACGGCGTGCTGCTCTGCAAAGACGGTTCGCTCATGACCGGCTGGAAATTCCGCGCACAGGATACGGCTTCCAGTACTGCTGAAGAACTGGCTGTTGTCAGCAGCCGGGTGAACAGCGGCATCAAAAATCTGGATTCCGGCTGGATGCTGCATGTTGAGGCTATCCGCTCAACTGCGACTGAATATCCGCACGCCGGGACAAGTTTTTTCCCGGATTTCGTCACTCAAGCCATTGAAGATGAAAGGAGAAATATCTTTGAATCGTCCGGGACATTCTATTCCACCGAGACTTATCTGATCATCACCTATAAGCCTGAATTTTTGACCCAAAAGTTAAGCAGTCTTGCTTACGAAAATGCCGCTGCCGTCAATCATCTTGAAAAGGCTTTGGGTAAGTTCCTGACAGTTGCGCAGGAGCTGGAGGATTCCCTTTCGCTCTCAATGGAACTGACTCATCTTGCAGACATTGAGTTCCCGGACGAACACGGGAACCTGCATACTTATTCAACCTTCCTGTCTCTGCTGAATAAATGCCTTACCGGTGAAGAGCATCCGATACTGCTGCCCAAAGTGCCTATGTATCTTGATGCTCTTCTCGGCGGGCAGGATCTGACCGGGGGCTTGCAGCCCAGCATCGGCGGCAGGTTCATCAAAGTTCTGGCTGTGGACGGCTTTCCGCCGGACAGCTGGCCGTCCATGCTTTCCAATTTTGAATCACTGCCCATTGAATACAGGTTTTCCACCCGCTTCATCTGCATGGATCAGTACGAGGCCCAGCAGGAATTGGAGAAGTTCAGAAAGACTTGGTCGCAACAGATTTATAAAATCTGGGATCAGCTCAAGGACAATGCCAACGCCAAGGAAAACAGGGACGCCAGAAGCATGGCAGATGATGCCGAACAGGCCATTGAAGAACTTCAGTCCGGGCTGGTCGGTGCCGGTTTCTATACTGCCGTAATTGTCCTGATGAGCAGCGACTTGGGCGAGCTGGAAGAAAACAGCAGAGAGCTGCGCCGCAAACTGCTTGATCAGGGTTTCCCCAGCCGCATCGAAGGAATCAACGCCCTTGAAGCATGGCTTGGATCACATCCCGGTAATTCATACGCCAACGTACGCCGCCCGATCATCAACACCATGAATCTGGCCGACCTGCTCCCGCTGGCTACAATTTGGGCTGGCCTGGAACATAATCCTTCGGACAAGTTCCCGCCTTCATCACCGCCGCTCATGTACTGCGCAACCAACGGTTCTACCCCGTTCAGGCTGAACCTGCATGTGAACGACATCGGTCATACCCTGATTTTCGGCCCTACCGGTGCGGGTAAATCCACACTGCTGGGAATTCTGGCGGCCCAGTTCCGTCGTTATCAGAAGGCCACCATTTTTGCCTTCGACAAAGGCAAATCAATGCTCCCCCTCTGCCTTGGTGCTGGCGGATCTCATTATGAAATCGCTGCTGACGATTCTCTTTTGTCTTTTGCTCCGCTCCAGCACGTTGATTCGGATGCTGAACAAAGCTGGGCGGAAGAATGGATCGAAACACTGGCGACCATGCAGGGCTTGAACGTGCTTCCGGCCCACAGAAACGCCATCCATATCGCCATGTCCATGATCAGGAATAACCCTGAACACATGCGTTCCATGACCGACTTTTACCACAGCCTGCAAAACGAAGAACTGCGCGAGGCCATCAAACATTACACCGGCGAGGGAGCCATGGGCAGGCTGCTTGATGCCAGTTCCGACGATCTCGGCATTTCTGATTTCATGGTCTTTGAAATCGACGAGCTTATGAATCTCGGTGACAAGAACATCATCCCGGTCCTGCTCTATCTCTTCCATCGCATTGAAAAAGCACTGAACGGCCAGCCCGCGCTGCTCATCCTTGATGAAGCATGGATCATGCTCGGCCATAAGGTTTTCAGGGAAAAAATCCGGGAATGGCTGAAGGTTCTGCGTAAGGTCAACTGCGCGGTGGTTTTGGCGACACAATCCCTTTCAGATGCATGTCGTTCCGGGATTCTGGATGTGCTGGTGGAATCCTGCCCGACCAAAATCTACCTGCCTAATCCGGCGGCAATTCAGGAAGCCCAATACAAACTTTATCAGGGGCTGGGACTCAATTCCCGCCAGATTGAAATCATCGCTTCGGCCACACCCAAACGCGACTACTACGTGGTTTCCCCGGAAGGTCGGCGACTCATTGAGCTGGCTCTCGGCCCGGTCGCGCTTTCGTTTGTGGGGTCGTCGGACAAGGCGAGTCTGGCCCGGATTCGGGATCTTTCAAAAACTCACGGTCAGCAATGGCCAAAACATTGGCTTCAGGAAAGACAAGGAGATTTTATATGAAAATGCGACAAGTCGCGCCCGCAATAGCTCTGCTCGTGGGGATCATCAGCGCATCCCCGGCTTCTGCCATGACCGTGACCTGCGTCAATTGCAGTGACAAATTCCTGCAAATGCTGGAGCGGGTCACAAACATTGAACAGCTTGAATCAATGTGGCGGACCTACAAGGAAGAAATGATGCAGACCCAGCAGCAGATTATGATGGTCCAGCAAAATATCCAGCAGTACACCAACATGGTTCGGAACACGATCCGGTTGCCGTTTGCCATCAAAAACAGCGTCATCCGGGATTTTAAAAGACTGGCTCAGCTTTCAAAGAATCTGGTCACCACTGTGGGCGATATTGAGGTGCTGGACGGCATTTACGAGGCCCAGTACCCGGACTTCAATTCCGCCAAAAGACTGGTCGGCCAACCCAACGCCAAGTTCACCAAGAAATACAAGGAATACTGGTCCAAATGGTCTGAAAGAGTGGATGCCGCCACCAAGGCCACGTTCAAACTTTCCGGCAGTCAGTTGCAGGAAATCAGCGATTCTGCGGAATTTGATTCCTACATTGAAGGTCTGCTCAGCACCCCGGAAGGACGCATGCAGGCCCTTGAAGCTGCCAACCAGCTCAGCAGTGTTCAGATTCAGGAAATCCGCAAACTCCGTGCGCTGCTGGCTACCCAGATTCAGAATCAGTCCATGATCGAAGCCAAGAAGGAAAAGGATCAGCAAATTCTGCGGCAGGATAGCGAGAAATTCTTTGCCCCCACCTACGGCGAAGCCTGTAAAAAAGAAGCTGGCCCGGAGCCGCTCGGATTCTAGCCATGGTTGCTGTAAACTATCGTTTCATTCTCTTTGCGGGCTTTATCTTCTCCGCCCTGCTGGTTCTGTTCATGGCTGCTGACGCATCTGCAAACGCTTCGGTGGCTGGCACAGCCACAGCCGACACGCAGATACTCTCCCGCATCGCAACGGAATTCCATGCCAAGGCCGGTAAATGGGATGATCTGCTCACCGAGCACGCCAAGGTTCTGTTTAGACTTCTCCTGATTCTGGATGTCTGCTTTTTGGGCTTTCGTATAGCCACGAAACAGACCGGAATTGATGAAGCCATGGCCGAATTCATCATGCTCATGCTCTATGCCGGACTGATGTTCGCCATACTCATTTACTACAAGGAATGGACCAATCAGATCATTATCGGGCTGAGCAAGACGGCGCAGGAACTTGGAGCCCCGCCGGTGACGGCTGGCAGCATCTTTCTGGCCGGGGTTCAGGTCTTCGACACCATGCTTTCAAGCATGAGCTGGGACATAGCCAAATCCGCCGGGCTGGTGCTGGTCGCCATTGCCATCTGCATCAGCTTTTCCATGATTGCCGCGCAGGTAATTCTTGTAAAATGCGAAGCCTACATCGTCCTCAATGCGGGGATCATCCTGCTCGGCTTCAGCGGTTCCAAGATCACCAGAGATTACGCCATCAACTTCATCAAGTACGCCTT
>NZ_VOIQ01000022.1 GCF_010470675.1 Desulfovibrio sp. JC010 | reverse complement strand
CAGCGCGGAGGTGAAACTTAGTTAAGTTCGCGTCCGCTGTCAACAACTTTCTGAAATTTGTTTTTTCAATGATCCCGAGAAGTTCGAATCACTTCGCTCTCACTCGGTGCGTTGGGCAATCTAGAGAATCACCCGCCGCTTGTCAATCACTTTTTGAAAGTTTTTTTCATGCCGATCCGAGCTATTCCAACTCGCTATCCAACATCTTAATATGATCACTCGGCCACCCTTCTTTCCGTTCAGGAATCCATCGTAGCAACCTGCTCTCAAATTCAAACTTTCTTCAAAGATCTAAGCACCTTGCTTTCACTCAGTGCGGAGACGGAAACTATGTGATCCGCCTAAACTTGTCAACCGTTTTTTGCCCGGTCAGGCAATAAAAAATCTCGACCTCGCTCGTGGCTCTCAGCCGTTGCTGCGTCGAGAAGAGTGTTTCTATGGAAAAGCAGTGCTTCCGTCAACAGGTTTTTGAATTATTGTTTATATATCTGGCAAGTTAGTTGAGAGGATGGCTTAGTGGTGCGGGTTAAGGGGAATATTTAATTCCAAACAAAAAAAAGGCAGAAACAACGCTTCTGCCTTTTTATTCTCTTAATAGATTACTATCTACTGCTTTTTATCATTGGTAAGCATATCCAAGACCTCAACTGCGGCAGCAGGGTTGACGCTTACCCCGGCCTTAACTTTTGTGGAAGAGGACTTCTTTGTATAAGTGCTTCCATTCCAGCTTTCACTGGAAGAACCGCCCTTTGCTGTCACCCCGCCGTGAACTGTCGGGGCAGCCATAGCTCCGGCCTTCACTGCGTCCTTCACAAAAGTATCAGAATTCATTGTCGCAGGCTCGGAAGTTGCCACTCCGCTGCCATCGTCAGTAATCATGGAAGTAGAAGCACCGTTTCCAAGAATATTCCACTTGCCCTGCCCTACCCTGCTGGCCTTGGCATCATATTTAGTACTCTGCCCATGAGCGGTCATCTTTAATATAAAGGAACGGGTCGGCGCATCATATCCGGGAAGAGCGGCCCCGACTTTTACATCGTACCTTATTCCGGTCTGGGAATTGGTCCAATTAAAATCCGTCCCGGACTTCATGGTCTCCAGAATATAGCTAATCTGTGCACGATCAGTAGTTGTCAGACTTTGAATATCCGGTGCGGTTGAACCGGTCATTTCATACTGAGCCTGAGCGGTGAGAGGCGCAAGACGCACAGAGACAGCCGATGGAGCGAGCACATAAGCATCTCCGGTCTCTTCCTGCGAATCTATGGAATTAACTCCCTGCATCATGCCCCATGCGGTCTTATCCCCGCCGCTGCCGACCGCCATAGACGAAGACTGCATCCCCTGAGAGACGGCCTTCATCATGACCTTTTCCTGCTGATACACGCGCTTGATGATAACATCCTGCTGGCGGTACTGATCTTTCTTCAAAGTGATTATATGATCGGCATTACGAGGAAGTTCAACCGTACACGGCGAGGTACAGGCAACCTTCCCGTCAGCGTAAACAGTGGCACCCTTGGGATTTGTCGATATCGGTATGGACTGGGTTTTAATGACCGGAGCACAACCGCCAGCCAAAGCCAGACCGCAAAATATCGCGAGAAATCTTTTTTTCATTACATCCTCCCTTCTGATGCCATCTGTATACATAATATATGGACATAAAAAAAGGCGCGGATTTCCGCGCCTCTTTGGTAGAGCTATTCAGCTTTTTTGACCTTATTCCCATCACCGAGCAGGACTACCTGCGGCTTGTGAAGAGCCAACTCGTCTTCATCCAGCCATGTGTAGGAACAGATAATAATCTTCTGCCCGGCTTCGCCCTTATGCGCGGCTGCCCCGTTCAGACAAAATTCACCCGGACCGCCTTCAATGGCGTAAGTGGTAAGCCTTTCCCCGTTATCGACGTTCAATACATCGACCCGTTCAAAAGGAAGGATACCCGCTTTTTCCAGCAGGTCCACATCAATTGAAATAGAACCTTCATAATCGACATTAGCGTCGGTGATGGTTGCTCTGTGGATTTTTGATTTCAAAAGGCAACGACTGCCCATAATTTCCTCCTTCAGGAGTATTTAATTTTCCTGAACGGGATAGCGGATACCACGGCCGCAACAGATTATCAACACAATAAATACCGCTTTTATTCTTTGGAGAACATGGCGGCTCATCAAAAATCAACCACCGCCCACGGCTGGGAAAACACCGACCCGGTCTCCATCCTTAAGCTCTGCATCAAACTCTGAAGAGACACCGTTAATAAAAACAATCTTGACCTCATCAAGGGGGATTCCCACTCTTTCCAGAACATCCGTAACCGTTTCCCCTTCGGAAATGGGATATGCTTCAGCATTCTCGGGAGCCTTAACAGCAAAGGTTGCATAGCAGAGCAAAGTAATTTTCATAGGACCTCATTGTATATTGAAATGCACCGTTCGACCCCGCCGGATCGTGAACTCAAAACTTAAAAAAATTAAAACCGGAAATCAAGCCAAGCAGACCTATGAAGGATTAAATAAAAAAAGGTCCGGCAAGTCGAAACCTGCCGGACCCAAAGAAGCTATGTATACTTAACTTATGCGGAGAAAGCTTTCTCGAAGTTAGGTACAACCTGCTTTTTGCGGGACATTACGCCTTCGAGGTATACTTTGGTACCTTCGGGAGCAACGCCGAATGCTTTTTCAACAACGGAAGCGTCGTCGGAAACGATGAGCATTTCGGAACCTTCTTTCATGATGTCGGTCAGCAGCAGGAAACAGCTGTGACGGCCGTCAGCTTTAACTTTTTCAAGTTCAGCGTAAAGGTCATCCTTAATGTTGTCGAAAACAGACAGGTCAACAACTTCGAGCTGGCCGATGCCAACTTTCTTGCCGGACATATCGAAATCTTTGTAGTCACGGAAGATGAGTTCGTTCATGGAAGCACCGGCAACTGCGGACTTAACGTTGAACATTTCCATTCCGAGAGCCATAACGTCTGCAACACCAGCGATCTTAGCCAGTTCTGCAACAGCTTCTTTATCAGCTTCGGTGCAGGTTACGGACTTGAACATAACGGTGTCGGAGAGGATTGCACAGAGAAGTACGCCGGCAATGTTCTTGGGGATTTCTACGTTGTAGAACTTGTACATTGCGTTGATAACGGTACCGGTGCAGCCTACGGGCCATACCCACATTTCGAGGGGGTTGGGGGTAGTAACATCACCGAGTTTGTGGTGGTCAACTACTGCTACAACTTCACCCTTATCAAGGTTGTCCATGGACTGAGCAATGTCAGAATGGTCAACGAGGATAACTTTCTGATCGGTAGCGTCAGTCATGATTTCGGGAGCAGCGCAACCGAATTTTTCCAGAACAAAAGCAGTTTCAGGAGCGATTTCGCCCTGTGCAACAGCTTTGGTTTCTTCTTTTGCTTTGGACCAGAGGTCAGCAATTGCGATTGCGGATGCAATGGTATCGGTATCGGGGTTTTTGTGTCCTACTGCGATAATAGCCATAATAATTTCCTCCTAAGAAATATGGTAGCTTAATTTAGCTTGTGTCTTCTATCACAATCTTCTTTTTCTGCCAAGTCTACATAATCCCGGCAAGGATAATAAAGCCGAATAAGACCACCCCGAAGACAAAAGTGGCGTAAGCTTTACGCAATCTAAGGGCCAGAAGGCCTCCGAGACTGGCTGCAATCCATAAAAAAGACCATCTCATATTCACACCGGCGACCAGCGGCCCCCATTTGTGAAAAAATATACAAAGGATATAATGAAGGATTATGGTACTTGTCCAGAAAAAAAGCCAAGAAGTGACAAAAGTTCTCAAAATAGACCGGAAAACCAGTTTCTGCGGGAGCTGATCCCCTGCTTTTCCCTTGCGCGCCCAACCGATAAGTTTATTGTGGCTGCGATTATGCCATTGCCTTAAAGAGGAATCCAGCCATGCCCCTATACGGGCAAGAGGAAGGCAGGCCAGCATAATAACCATAACCTGCCGCGCTTCGGTAAAAGCAAATGAAGTGGTCAGGGCCAGCGCGGCAAAAGTGGGGGCCAGAATGTGAGGAGGGATATAGGTTCCGGCAGGAATATTATCCAGCCAGAAAAGCTCAAAAAATACGGCAATCTTAAGGCTCGTGGCCACATCACCTGTGACGGCTCCCCAGAGGGCGCCTACCACTAATGGCCGCTCAAGAAGACCGGGATTTATTGTAAAACGGAAGAGCGAAAAAATCGCAAAAAAAAACCGATCACCGCAACCCAGACGGGAAACGACAAGGCCAATCCTTGAAACAGACTCATGAGAACCTCACCTGAACAGGATCATTGGGGACGCAGCGGAAATCAAGTTCAATGCCCTGCCCTTTAAAATAATGAAGACAGGATTCATCATCAGAACTGAGTGCCACGCTGGGAGAGATTTGTTTTTTACCGGGACCGTAATGGATATTGCCGATGTTCACGGTGTTGAACCGGAAGCCGGAATCCAAAGCCCGGCGCACATCGGCACAGGAAGAAAAGAGAATTATAGTACTGCCGTTCCCGCCGGTCAGGTTCGGAATCATGTCATTCAAATCCTCCACCGGACAGAACGCACATTTAACAGACTGCGGAATGGCCAGCGACATGATCTGCTGCTGCAGATCATCCCCTGCTACGGCATCGTTAGCCACGATGATATTCTTGGCGTGGGTGTACGGGAGCCATGTTTCAATAATCTGCCCGTGAACAAGACGGTTATCAATTCTCACCCACATCATGGTTACCCTTTGCTAGTTCGTTTTCGCAGCATTTCGCCGGCAATTACAATGCCCTTGGCAGCGGCCTTGCTGACTTCTTCAGCCATTTTCTGCAAAGATTCGTTGCGCATCTGAAAAGCTTTCAAAAGCATGGGCAGGCTGACCCCGGTTACAACCTCGATATCGTCGCCCTGAAGAAGTGAGAGGCTGAGGTTTGTCGGGGTACCACCGAACATATCAGTAAGAATCAGAACACCGTTCCCATTATTTACTTCGGCTATATTGCTTTTCAGGGAATCCACAGCGGCGTCGATCCCCTGCGAAACATCAACAGAAAGGGAAAGCACCCCTTCCTGCGGACCTACAATTAATTCACCCGCTTCAATAAGGGATTGCCCGAAGTTACCATGGGTAACGAGAACTATGCCGTTTTTGCTTGATTCTATATCCATCAAAATTCCCGATATGTTCAACTATAAAAACTACTTCAAATGAATGTGCTTATGTTCAAGTGAAACAGAATAACCATTATCTTTAAGAGTTGCAAATACCCTTTCAGCCGTTGCAACAGAACGGTGCCTGCCGCCGGTACAGCCAACGGCAATGGTCAGCCTGTATCGACCTTCAGCCTCGTAAAGAGGAAGCACATACTGAAGGAAATCGAGATATTTCTCAATAAAAATTGAACCGGGTTCCGTGCCGAGCACATAATCCGAAATAGCTTTATCCTGACCGGACAGGGGACGAAGCTCTTCTTCGAAATAGGGATTGGGAAGAAAGCGGAGATCCATAACCATATCAGCGGCAGTAGGCACATCATGCTTGAACCCGAAAGACATAACGTGAACCCGCAACCCCTGGGTCTTCTCACTCAGCTCAGACCATTTATCCTGAATCCTGCGACGCAGGTCATGGATAGAATATGTGGTGGTATCAATAACCAGATCGGCCTGATTGCGGACCTCCCCAAGAGCTTCTTTCTCTTTCTCAAGGGCATGTTCCAAACCGATATCCCTCGACTCAAGAGGGTGCAAACGGCGGGTGGTGGCATACCTGCGCACCAATTCAGGCAAACGGGCTTCCAAGTACAGAATACTTGGACGATATCCTTTGGAAGTAAGCTCTTCCCGGGTGACTTCCCAGTCCACACTGAATTCCAGCTGACGCAGGTCCATCCCCAGCACCAGTCCGCGGTAGGCATTGTCCCGGGTATTAAAAAGCTCAACAAGACGCGGAAGCATTCCGGCGGGCAATCCGTCCACACAGAAAAAACGCAAATCCTCAAAAACTTTCAGAACTGTCGACTTACCGGCACCGGACATCCCGGTAACAACAATCACTGGAAACGAATCTGCATCAACCACCCCAACATCCTCCTTGAGTATTAGCCCACAAACAAAATTAGCAATGACCTTAAGTTCATTGCTAATCTGATTTATTCCTGATTTTCAAATAGGTTCGGTTATGCGACACCGAGCAGACGAAGAAGTTCATCCTGATCCGCAGAGTCTATGAAAGCCTGCCGGAAAGCTTCATCCTTCAACTGCCGCGAAATCTGTGCCAGCACCTTTAAATGGGCACCGGCCCCCTGCTCAGGAGCCAGTACCATAAAGAATATCTTACATGGCTGCATGTCCAGAGACTCAAAGTCGACCCCTTCACTTGAACGGCCGACCACCACGACAATCTCTTCAAGACATTCCAGTTTTCCGTGGGGGATGGCTATGCCATCCCCTATTCCGGTTGTTCCGAGTTTTTCACGATCATTAAGGACCTTCAGTCCGTTTTCCACATCCACATCCAGACCGGCGCCCTTCAGTGCGGAAACCATTTCTTTCAGAACTTCACCCTTATCAGAGGCCTGCAGTTCATGAATTACAAGGTCCTTTGCCAGATTATCAGCTATATTCATTAGTTAGTATCCCGGGTCAATTAAACCGAAGTCGCCGTTATTGCGGCGGTAAATTACATTTATGGCTTCGTTATCCGCATTACGGAAGACGAGGAATTCATGGTCGAGGGTCTGAAGCTGCTCAGCGGCTTCATCAACACTCATGGGCTTGGGCACAAAAGAATCAGACTCAACAATCACAGGTTCCCTGTACTCTTCTTCCCCATAACTGAGAATTTCCATGCGGGCGGGAGCTGCCTCCTTGCGCCTGTGACTTCTCATCTTTTCATTTGCACGGCGAAGCTGTGCTTCAAGCTTGTCCAGAACCATATCCACGGTGGAATACATGTCCTCGGACACCTCATAAGCTGAGACATGCGTATGGTCAGAGGTGAAAACAACTTCCGCAACATGCCTGAACTTATCAACTGACAGATTCACCTGCATGTCAGTGTTTTCAGGGTTGCTGACGTACTTTACCAACTTGGAGAAACGGCTGTTTGCATATTCCTTAAGATGTTCGGATGCGTCGAAATTCTTAAAAGTAAATGCTACGTTCATAAAGAGCCTCCTTAGTAAGGGGTGAATATGCGTTGATTTCTCCGGACTACATTAGAATACCTTCTTCCTTTTCGAGGAGGAGAGAATCCCCATTGCAGTCCTGTACTTGGCTACGGTCCTTCTGGCAATATTGACTTCCAGCTTCTCTTTGAGAATCTCAGCAATCTTCTCGTCGCTGAGGGGTTTCTTTCCGTCCTCTTCTCCGATCAATTTCTTGATCGTTGCCTTGACGGACTCGGAACCGACCTGAGAACCGTCATCCAGACCGAGAGCACTATTAAAAAAGAACTTAAGCTCATAGATTCCGTGCGGAGTCGAAACATACTTATTGGTTGTTATCCGGCTCACAGTGGATTCATGCATCTCGATGTCTTCCGCAACCTCTTTCAAAATAAGCGGTTTAAGCTTGGTGACACCCTGAGCAAAAAACTCACGCTGAAACTTCACTATGGAATCCAAAACCTTATATAAGGTACGCTGCCGCTGATACAGGCTCTTCATCAGCCACTGGGCGGAGCGCATCTTATCCTGAAAATATTCCTTGTCGTCTCCCTTTGTTGATGCCAGCGTCTCCACATAAAATGCATTCATCTGCAATTTGGGAAGACCGTCTTCGTTAAGGACGATGACAAAATCACCGTCATATTCATAAACATAAGCATCCGGGCTGACATAGAAAGAGTCTCCGCTTGAAAAACTTGCTCCCGGCAGAGGATCAAGTGTCTGCATCAAATCGAGATAACTCTTTAAATCCTCCATGCTGAGTTTGAATTTTCTTGCCAGCGGCTTGTAGCGTTTCTTTTCAAGGTCATCCAGATGATCCCGCACCAGCGAGACCAGAATCGGATCATCATCAAGTTTCAACGCTTCAAGCTGAACAAGCAGACATTCCTGCGGAGTCCGTGCCGCTACCCCCACCGGGTCCAACCGCTGAATGCGGTGCAGCACATTTTCCACATCTTCGATTTCAGCATAGCATGTTTCGCAGACATCTTCCAAGTCAATCCGTAAAAAACCACCCGAACTCAAATTACCAACAATACATTCACCAATGACAACTTCCTTTTCAGTAAAATCGGAAAGACTCATCTGCCAATGCAGATGTCCTTCAAGGGATGTTGTCTTGGTCAGCCGGGCTTCAAAGGAGGTACCCTCTTCATATGATTCGGATTCACGGGAAGCGGACTGCTTGGAAGTACTGGAAAATTCGCCGAGATAGTTCTCCCACTCGGCTTCCTTGGAAATCTGGGCTTCTTCAGCCGTGGCGGTACCTGCTTCAGCATCCGCAGCATCAGTCCTTTCCTGTGCTTCAGCTTCTTCAAGGACAGGATTTTCCATGAGCTCCTGATGGACAGTATCCACCAGCTCCAGGCGGGAAAGCTGCAACAACTTGATCGCCTGCTGCAACTGGGGAGTCATTACCAGCTGTTGAGTAAGCTTTAATTGTTGTCTAAGTTCCAATCCCATATATTCAGGCCACCTTTAGTATATTCTCAAATTCAATTAATTTCAGTCAGTTGCAAACCGAGGCAACAAAAAATATTTTATATTCTGCCCCAGCCTTGATTCCACTATGCCACATCCAATTGCAAGATGCAACAAAGACCTCTGAATCATCTGATATTTATGGATTTTTTACACAAAGAACTTGCATATGAAAAAAGTGTACCAATGTTCGGGCGGACTGTAAATCAACAAAGGCAAAATTAATCAAACTTTGCAAAAAAACAGGCCGGAATCCCCTAAGGGACCCGGCCTGACGAACACTTATACACACCCGAAAGCTACAAACTGAAACTGTCACCCAGATACAGCCTGCGCGCCTTGGTATTTTTAACGATATTTTCAGGTGAACCGTTCAGGATCACCCGCCCTTCATAGACAAGGTAGGCCCGGTCACAGATGGAAAGGGTCTCACGCACGTTGTGGTCGGAGATAAGAATTCCCAGCCCCATATCCTTGAGCGAGGAAATGATGTCCTGAATATCAATAACCGCAATGGGGTCGATACCCGCAAAAGGTTCATCAAGCAGGATGAATTTAGGATTATTGATCATGGCCCGGGCGATCTCAAGACGCCTGCGTTCACCGCCGGAAAGATACATGGCCTTCTGATCCGCAAGACGCAGAATACCCAGCTGGTCCAGCAATTCATCCGCCCTCTTGGGAACGGCCTTGCCGGAAAGCCCAGTGTGCTCGATGATGATCTCAAGGTTCTTACGCACGGAAAGCTTTTTAAAAATGGAACTTTCCTGCGGAAGGTAGCTCAGTCCCAGGCGTGCCCGTTCATGCAGGGGCAGTGTGGTGATTGGCTTTTTATTAAAATAAACGTCCCCGGAAGTAGGCTTTACAACACCGACAAGCATATAGAATGTGGTGGTTTTCCCGGCCCCGTTGGGACCGAGCAACCCCACGACCTCGCCCTCGCGCACGGTCAGGTTGATCCCGCGGACGACCTCTTTAGGCCCGTAGTTCTTGACCAGTTTCTTGGCGATAATCGAAGACATAAAAGTCCTTTTTGATGCGCTTTGCGCTTTTGATGAAACGATTAATCATCATTATATCACAGGCTAAGGCGAAACATTTTTCGGGGTATAGAAAATGGCCTCGATAGGCTTGTTGCCGCCCACAACCTCAGCGCGGTTATCTTTTAGGTAAAATTTAATCTCATCACCCTGAATATTGTTTGGGCCGTCCTGAAGCTCGGCATTACCCTTCATGTAAATGATGGAATCACCCACCACGTAGGTCAACTTGTCGCAGTGACCCTTGCGTTTTTTCATTACCACTTTCACGTTGCCCCCGGCCACGATCTTCTTGATCTTGTCCTGAGTATCGGAAAGTGAATCACCATCAGGTCTCAAATGGGCAGTCAGGATGTCGGAGGTAAGGGTTACATCCAGACGCACAACCTTAACATTGCCGGAAAAAGTAATCCTGTTGCGGTTCTCGCTGAAGGTCATCTTGGTAGAAGTGATCTTGATGGGCACTTCATCAGGTCCGCCGGGCACACGCTTCTTCTTGGGCTTTTCCTTTTTCACAACCGGAGCTTCGGCCTTGAGATAAGTACCGAAAACATAGCCCACGCGCTTCAACTCTTTGTCTTTGCCGGGCTTGAATACAGGAAACCATTTTCCCTCTTCCTGTCCGACTTTAACAGCCTCGCCCTTTTCCAGTTTATCAACAATAAGGGATTTAGCATTGGGTTCGGAGCGAACATTAAGCACCGCAGTGGCGTACAGGGTCTTAGTCTTGACCGGAGCCAGCAGCATTTCATCCATGGCTTCTTCCATGGCGGCAAGCTCGTTACCTCTTTTCAATTCCTGCTGTTCTTTTCTGGTCTTTTCAGCCTTAATCTCAGCCTTACGGGCATCTATGCCGGCCATCTGGGCTTTTTCCAAATTCTTGGGATAAGGAGCAAGGAACGGCCCCCAGGCATAACCCCAGACAGGAGTATCTTTCTTGACCATGGCATCTATGCGGTAAAGGGCATACATGCCGCCTTTTTCCTTGCCCACCTGCGCCCGGTGTCCGGGACTGAGCACGCCCACTGCCTTGGAAGTGGCCACAGGCTTTTCAATAACGTTGATACGGCGTACTGCATAGCGGATACGCGCAGCATCATTGACAATATCAATCTTGGACTGCTCCACAAAACCCATGGCATCCGCTTCGGAAACAACCTTTGCATCACCCTTAAAGACCGCGTACCAGCCGTCTCTCAAAAAACCGACCTTGATCTTATCACCGGATTTCAGCATGCCCCCGGTAGAAGATTTGACAGTTCTTTCCAGATGAAATTTTACATCCTTGCCCACGTAACGGACATCCCCCCAATCCACGAGGGGGCCGTCAGCCGGGGCAGGAACAACAACCTTGCGGGAAACATACCCTACAGGCTTTACGTCCTTTTCGTCGGAAGCGGGATAAACCGGAAACCAGTTGCCCTGCACCTTACCCACCAGAAAACTCTTCGCCGGGGAAATAATCCAGACCACCGGGGCTTTCAAATCAGGCTTGGCACGGACATTGGCAATGGTCCGGGTAATTTTCAATTCAGATTTATCGTAGGCGTGAGCAGCGGGGCTGACCAGAAAAAAGGTCAGCAAAAACAGCGCACAAAAAGTATATACTTTATTTCCAAATATATTAATCAAATGAATGCTCGCTTCTATTGAGGCATTACCACCATGTCCGGTGAAATCAAGGCTTCCATTCCATCTTCAATCATAATCTCACGGGTGACAAGATCCACCTTCACCCGGTCTGAAGTGATGTAAACGGCAGGGCTCTGCACTTTTACATTCCCTTCAAGAAAAAGCAGGTTATCCTTGGGCTTGAAATCAAGACGGTCAGCCTTGAGCCCCATATCCCCGTAAAGGCCTTCAACATGGTCCCAGAGCTTCAGTCCCTCACCCTTCTGGCTTACCTCGCCATGCAGGGCACTGACAAAAACTTCCTTGCGGTCCCGGCCCAGATAGTATGTAACACGCGGTTTGTCAGCTATGACCAGCCCTTTTTCCTGATCATAATCAGCACTTCCGGCCCGCAGAATCCATTCAATATCACCGCCGGTACCCTGAATAAGTTCAATCTCCTCAGCGGAAATATCGGACTTATTCTTATCGGCCACCAGCGGGCTTTCCACTGCACCACGGGCCATGTGCGGAAAGGTTCCGTATTTCTTACCCAGCAGCGTTCCGGCGCAGACGCCCAGAACAAGGGACAGAATCAAAGATAAAACCAAGCCGATACGGCCCATCTAACCTGCCCACTCTTGCCAGATGTCGTTCAACTTGCCCTGCGAGTCAAGGATAAATGAAATGGCCTCGCGCACGGCACCATGTCCGCCTTCGCGGCTGGAAATCCATTTGGAAATGCCAAAAATTTCAGGCTGGGCATTTTTAACAGCCATGGGCAAGCCCACCCGGACCATCACCGGAGCATCGATCCAGTCATCGCCCATGTAGGCAACTTCCTCATCAGTGAGCCCTTTGTCCTTGAGCAGCTTTTCATAAAAAGGAAGTTTTTCCTTCTGGCCCGGATAATATTCGGTAATGCCCAGCTCGGTAACCCGCTTTTCCACCGCGCCGTGATTAAGCCCGGTGATAACAGCCAGATCAAGCCCGGCCTGCTGCGCAAACTTGATGCCCAGACCGTCCTGCACGTTGAACCGCTTGGTTACGTTGCCATCCTTATCATAATAAAGACCGCCGTCAGTGAGCACGCCGTCCACATCGAGAATGAGCAGCTTGATTTTTTCAGCACGCTGTCTAGCAGACATAATCCACGCTCCATGCGGCCAGAAGGTCCTTGATCAGATCTTCGGCACGATCAAGAGGCCAGCTGTTGGGACCGTCACAAAGCGCGCAGTCCGGGTCGGGATGAGTTTCCATGAACACACCGGAAGCCCCAGCAGCCACAGCCGCGCGGGAAAGCACAGGCACAAACTCCCGCTGACCGCCGGACTTGCCGTCCAGACCGCCGGGAAGCTGCACTGAGTGGGTGGCATCAAAAACCACCGGACAGCCGAGGGATTTCATAATGGCCATGGAACGCATATCCACCACGAGATTGTTATAGCCGAAAGATGCTCCGCGCTCGGTGAGCCAGATACGTTCGTTTCCGGCTTCGCGCAGTTTGTTTACAACGTGGCGCATGTCGTGGGGCGCAAGGAACTGACCTTTCTTCACGTTGATAACCCGTCCGGTATTAGCGGCGGCAACGAGAAGATCGGTCTGGCGGCAGAGAAATGCGGGAATCTGGATCACGTCGGCCACTTCGCCGACAGGAGCGGCCTGATCTGGGGTATGAATGTCGGTGACAACGGGAAGTCCTGTTTCATCCTTCACCCGCTGTAACCATTTAAGCCCTTCCTCCATGCCCGGTCCCCTGAACGAAGTGATCGAGGTCCGATTGGCTTTGTCGAAAGAGCTCTTGAAAATTACCGTCACATCAAGACGGGAAGCGATATCGGCCAGCACCTCAGCGGCGCGCAGGGCGATATCTATGGTTTCCAGTGCGCAAGGACCCGCCAGTATAAACGGTCCCTGCAGACTTTTCTGGTATAATTCATCGGGGGTCAAAAGTAGCTGCCCTCCAGATATAAGGTTGCCCGGAAACACTGCGTACCAGTGCTCCCGGGCAATCAAAAGTTAATTTTTATTTATTATCGATGGAAGCCTTGATGAAATCCCTGAACAGCGGATGGGCATGCATGGGATTGGACTTGAATTCCGGGTGGAACTGGCAGCCGAGAAACCACGGATGGTCAGCGACTTCCACAATCTCAACCAGAGCTTCATCCGGAGAAAGACCGCTCAGAATCAGACCTGCTTCAACCAGTTGATCCGCGAATTTCTCTTTGTTGAACTCGTAGCGATGACGGTGGCGTTCCTGGATTTCAGCTTCGCCGTAAGCTGCCATGGCTTTGGTGCCTTCAACAACCTTACAGGGGTACGCGCCGAGACGCATGGTGCCGCCCTTATCGCTTTCTTCGCAACGGGATTCAGTCTTCTTGGTACGGTAGTCGAACCATTCTTTCATCAGGTAGATTACATTGTCGTCACCTGTGGGGTTGAACTCTTCAGAGTTGGCACCCTTCAGGCCCATGACGTTGCGGGCATATTCAATCACCGCACACTGCATACCGAGGCAGATGCCGAAGAAAGGCACCTTATTTTCACGGGCATACTGGATAGCCGCGATCTTGCCTTCAACACCGCGGTTACCGAAACCGCCGGGAACGAGAACGCCGTCAAGACCGGCCAACTTTTCCTTAACGTTTTCAGAAGTGATCTCTTCGGAATTCACATAACGCAGCTTGACTTCAACCTTATTGGCTACGCCGCCGTGGATGAGTGCTTCGTGCAGGGATTTGTATGCTTCCTTGAGGTCCACGTATTTACCGATAATACCGATTGTGGTCTCCCCTTCAGGATTCTGTAAAGTATGATTAAGCTGTTTCCATGGCTCAAGATTACAGTTCTTGGCCGGAAGCTTGAGCAGAATAGCAATCTTCTGATCCAGACCTTCAGCGTAAAACTTGAGCGGAACTTCGTAGATGGACTTAACGTCAACAGCAGTGAAAACCGCGTCACGGTCTACGTCACAGAAAAGTGCGATCTTGCGCTTGATATCTTCGTCCAACTCCACTTCACTGCGGCAGAGGATGATATCCGGGTGGATACCGATTCCGCGCAGCTCCTTAACGGAGTGCTGGGTGGGCTTGGTCTTAACTTCACCGGCAGCGGCAAGGTAAGGAACGAGGGTCAGGTGGATGTAAAGTACATTCTCGCTGCCCAGCTCGGAGCGCAGCTGGCGGATAGCTTCAAGAAAAGGAAGACCTTCGATATCACCTACAGTTCCGCCGATTTCGATAAGGGCCACGTCCTCACCGTTAGGCATATTTTTAACTGCATTCTTGATTTCGTCAGTAATGTGCGGAATCACCTGTACGGTACCGCCGAGGTAGTCGCCGCGGCGTTCTTTGGTGATAACATTGTGGTAAACACGACCGGAGGTCATGTTGTTTTTCTGGCTCAGCGGGATATCAAGGTAACGCTCGTAGTGACCGAGGTCGAGGTCGGTTTCCGCGCCGTCGTCAGTTACATACACTTCCCCGTGCTGAAAGGGGTTCATGGTGCCGGGGTCAACATTGATATAAGGATCAAGCTTCTGAATGGTAGCGGTCATCCCTCTGGCTTTAAGAAGTGCACCGATGGATGCTGCTGCAAGCCCTTTACCAAGTGAGGACAACACGCCCCCGGTGATGAATATAAATTTGGTTTTCATAACGCTCCCGTCCCGTGGCGGACAATTTATTTTAAAATATCGCTGTTACATAAAACAAAATGGACAGCGAATAAAGTCAGTATCATGAAAAAAACACAAAAAAGGTCCCACCCCGCTAACAATCCCATATTCAGGCGTATCCCACTTCAAAAAAATGTGTTAGCGGTACGTCCTGAGGAATATAGACTGTTGACGGGAGGCTGACCCGCAATTATGTTCCTCTCTTCAAAACAGGCATTAGATAGTCTTGGAATATTTCGATTGTCAACATCTGGAGGACAAAAATATATGGCCCGCGTTAAAGTTTTGGTCATCACCGGTTACGGAACCAACTGTGAACACGAGTCCGCTCATGCCGCTAAAAAAGCGGGTGCAGACGAAGTGGACATCACTTATTTTTCCGATCTCGCCGCAGGTAAAAAAACTCTCGAAGGTTACAACTACCTCATCTTTCCCGGCGGATTTCTGGACGGCGATGACCTCGGAGCAGCACAGGCTGCCGCGCTCCGCTGGAAACACGCTCACACCACAGACGGCAGCCCGCTTGTGGACCAGATCAAAAAATTCTTTGAAGACGGCGGCGTTATCCTCGGAATCTGCAATGGATTCCAGCTACTCGTTAAACTCGGCCTGCTGCCCGCAGTTGGCGGTGAATACTTCACCCGTCAGGTTTCTCTCAGCTACAACGATTCCGCAAAATACGAGGACCGCTGGGTTCACCTCAAGGCCAACCCCGATTCCCCATGCGTTTTCACCAAGGGAATCGATACCCTCAACGTTCCCGTACGTCACGGAGAAGGTAAAATCATCCCCGCAGATGACGCCATGCTCGAAAAGATCGTGGAAAACAACCTGCACGCGGTACAGTACATCGACCCCGAATCCGAAGAAGTGACCATGGATTACCCCGCCAACCCCAACGGTTCCCCGCTGGGCATTGCCGGGCTGACCGATCCCACCGGACGCATCCTCGGACTCATGCCGCACCCCGAAGCATTCAACCACCCCACCAACCACCCCAAGTGGACTCGCGGAGATATCCCCACCCTCGGGCTGGCACTCCTCGAAGGTGGCGTGAATTATATTAAATCATTGTAATTGATACGCTACGCGTTTTTGATGATTTGATTTCGCCTCCGGCGGCCAAAGGGGATAATCCCCTTTGGAATCCTTAATTGTGTTTTTATAAATTAACGGGAGAGTTTTCAAAAACTCTCCCGTAATTTTTTGTACTGATCTGCCAAACAAATCGGCGAAGCCTTACTAAAAAAGTTTGGGATTCTTAAACCCTTTTCAAAGGGTTTAAGCCGCCGGAGGCAGATCTTTTAATCAAGAGCGCGATAGCGCATCAAAACAATCTCATCTTCTCAGCTTCACGCCGTAATTCATCCCTGAAATCAGGGTGGGCAATGCTGATAATCGCTTCAGCCCTCTCCCCTACCGACTTATTCTTGATATTTACGATACCGTATTCCGTACAAAGATAATGCACGTCCGTACGCGGCGTGGTCACTGCGGCATCCCTGCCCAGCCGGGGGACAATGCGTGAAATGGTATCATTCTTGGCCGTGGCATAAGTGGTCATGACCGAGACTCCGTTTTTGGCTGCATATGCACCGCGCACAAAATCAAGCTGGCCTCCGGTGCCGCTGAACTCATGCCCGGCCATATGTTCAGCGTTACACTGCCCGGTCAGGTCCACTTCAATGACCGAATTAACCGCCACCATGTTATCATTCTTCGCAACAACGCACGGATTCATGACATAATCTGCGGGATAACTTTCCATGGCCGGGTTATCATTCATGAATTCAAAAGTATCATCCGTGCCGTAGGAAACAGCAAAAACATGCTTGTGGCGGTGCAGACTCTTGGTCCGCCCGGTAATATTCCCATTAAGAATAAGTTCCTTCATCCCCGGACCGAACAACTCGGAATGGATTCCAAGGTCATTATGCTCGGTCAGGTACGGGCAAATAGCATTGGGTAAAGTGCCGATACCAAGCTGAAGCACGGCATTGTCCTTAATGATCCCGGCCACCGCCTTGCCGATGGCGGCATCAAATTCCTTTGGCGCAGGAGCAGGAAGCTGCATAAGCCGGGTATGGTTTTCAACCACACAATCCACTTCCGAAATATGGACAAGCGAATCACCGAACACCCGGGGCATGTTTTCATTTACCTCAAGGATAAGGATTTTTGCCTCACGCGCAGCGGTGGAGGTTAAATCATTTGCAGTGCCGAAAGAAAAATAGCCGGCCTTATCCATAGGCGAAACCGTGGTCACGCAGACGTCCACTTCCATGTCTTCCCTGATGAATTTGGGAACCTGATGCAGATAGGAAGGGATGAACTGAACCAGCCCCACTGCAGCCAGCTTTCGGGCGGAAGGTCCTAAAAACCATGATTTGGCATGTATATTATGTTGCACCTTGGCAGCGAGATAAGTATCAGCAGCATGTTTTTGAGGATTGAACGAATAAATCTTAAGATCATGAACATCATCGACTCTGGCCCGCTCTGCAATGGCTTTCAGCAGAGCCGGGGGTTCAGCCAGCGTAACTCCATGGATAACGGTATCCCCGTTACGGATACGACTTACTGCATTTTCAGCAGTAGTCAGTTTGTTCTCGTATTCAGCCTGATAAATATTCATGAAATCCACCTTGGCTAAGGGTTGTCGGCCCATACGGCACCCTATAATACACACCTCCGATTATAATCCGTTAAAGCTGTAAACAAGTCAAGAGAATCCCCGGCTCCATTTCATTGACCATGCACTGGAGGTAGGCTAACTAATGGTGGAAACTTGAAAAATGAGTTTGATATTTCTATGAGCAGCACGATCATCACCAGAAACACCCCGCCCGCCGACCCACCTCAGGGCCGGACATGGCGTTCCATGATGGATATCGCCATACGTGAGGCATTCAAGGCCCGCCAGCATGATGAAGTACCCATCGGCGCGGCACTTTTCTCCGCCGAAGGGGAACTTCTCGCCACCGGGAACAACACCCCGCTCACCAATAACGACCCCACCGGACACGCGGAAGTAAACTGCATCCGCAATGGTTGCGCAAAGCTGGATAACTACCGTCTGCCGCGCGGCACCATTCTGGTTGTCACACTGGAACCATGCATCATGTGCCTCGGCGCGATCATCCATGCACGGGTAGAAGGCGTTGTCTTCGGAGCACCGGACCCCAGAGCCGGGGCCGTAGTCTCAAATCTGGAAGGAACTCAGCTCCCCTTCGCCAATCACAAATTCTGGACCATCGGTGGGGTTTGCGAGGCTGAATGTAAGGAGATTCTGCAGAGTTTTTTTCTGCATAAGCGGAAGAAGTAACATACATTTCCACTTGCCAAGCCCCACAAAAGCACATATAAATTTTGCCTTCCAAGACCGCACAGCCGGAATCGGTCTTGCTTATAAAAAACGCGGAAAGGTAGCGAAGTCCGGCCGTAACGCGCTCGACTCGAAATCGAGTTATGGGAAACCATACGTGGGTTCGAATCCCACCCTTTCCGCCAGATATCAAAAGGCCCTCGGAATCACCGGATTCCGAGGGCTTTTCCATTTCCTGAATCATTCCAGCACCCAGCTAAACCAATAAACTCAAATCCAACAAGCACGGGGAAATATCAACTCCGGCAACTACCTGTACCGAATCCACTCAATCTTCTGATTACTTTTGGTATCCACAAAGATAAACTTGTCACCGATCAGATATAACCGGGCGCAAAGATTGCGCTTGTCGAACACAACTTTAAGCTGCAAACCTCCGGCACCGATTGTAGCTTCCTCAGAAAGACTGAAAGCTCCTCCTGCCCCGCCCAACGCGCCGATTGCCAGCACTGCCAAAGTGTAAAGAATGAGCATTGTTTTTTTCATGCCTGCCCCCTTGTTGAGGATTATGGTTGTGAGTACTTACATTGTAGCATGCTTTTTATTAACCAACCTCACTTTTTGTTAGAAATTCTTGGTCGACTTACACTCCGCCATGAGATAAACCGGGCAGCAACAGGAGAGCCAATGCTGATCGAAATTTCAAAAGACCTGACCATTACCGACGCCCCCGAAGAACTGATTGATGAGATCAAAGAAGCCCTGACCTTGATGAATCCCGATTACATCAATGCCATCAAATACCGGGGCCGGGTAGGGAAACGCATTCCCAAATTTATTAAGATGTGGTCCGGTGACCGTAAGAAACGGCTGCATTGCCCGCGCGGATTCGGCATCGAGCTGCACCAGATCGCCAAGGCAGCCGACATTGAACCGGAATACAAAGATAAACGGCTGGAACTTGATCCGGTGGATTTTTCCTTTAATGGAGACTTACGGCCTTATCAGCAGGAAGCCCTGCAATCTTTTTCCAACCAGACTCAGGGGTTGCTGGAAGCTGGTACCGGTGCTGGAAAAACCGTCATGGCACTGGCTCTGATTGCCGAGCGCAAACAGCCTACCCTGATCATCGTGCATACCAAAGAACTGCTTCTGCAGTGGATTGAGCGCATCAACCAGTTTCTGGGCTTTGAAGCAGGACAGATAGGCGGCGGAAAATTCAAGATCAAACCGCTGACTGTGGCGACCATCCAGACCGCCCGTAACAGACTAAAAGACCTGAAAAAGACCTTCGGTCACATCGTAGTCGATGAATGCCACCGCACCCCGGCCAGCACCTTTCAAAAGGTGGTTAAAAATTTCGATGCCAAGTACCTGACCGGACTTTCCGCCACTCCCTACCGGGCAGACGGACTGGACCGCATGATCAACCTGACCCTTGGACCTGTGGTCCACCGGGTGAACCCGGACCTGCTGCGCAATACCGGAGCTATCCTCAAGCCGGAAATTTTCACTGTGGAGACCGCATTCAGGTTTGCCGGAAATGCATCTGAAGAATACTCGCTGATGATGACCGCCATTGCCGAGGACTACCCGCGCAACAAGATCATCGCATCATGCGTAAAAAAAGAACTGGAGCAGAATCCCGGAACCCTGCTCATGGTAGCCGACCGCACCGCCCATCTCGATGCCCTGTCCGATCTTTTATTTGATCAGGGCGTGGAGGTAGCCGTGCTGACCGGAAAGACACCCGCAGGTGAACGCGAAGAAATCATCAACGATCTCAATGCCGGGAAAATCAAAGTACTGGCCAGCACCGCGTCGCTCATCGGCGAGGGCTTTGATTGTCAGGGATTATCGACCCTGTTCCTCTGCTCGCCCATTAAATCCAAAGGACGGCTGGTCCAGATCATCGGCAGAATCCTGCGCCCGGCAGACGGCAAGCGTCCACGGCTGTATGACTTTGTAGATTTAGAAGTCGGGGTTTTGAAACACAGTGCCGGACTTCGGCAAAAGATTTATGCGGAGATAGCGTAGATACTACCCCGCCATCCCCTGACTGTGCATAACAGCCTCACGGGGTGTAAACCCGAAATGACGTTTGAATTCCCGGCTGAACTGCGAGGGACTTTCATAGCCCACCAGATGGGCGGCGGAACTGGCCTGTTCCCCTTGCACAACCATGAACTGCCGGGCCTTTTCCAGCCGGATGCGCTTTAGATACTGTACCGGAGTCAATGCTGTTACGGCCTTGAAATGGTTGTAGAATGACCGCACGGACATGTTTGCCTCCCCCGCCAGCTCATCAATATCAATTCCACTGTCGTAATTATCGTGAATAAAGCGCAGGGACTTGGCAATCAGGGCGTAGTCAGATTCACCAAACGCAGCGGAAGCCAGCAAGTGTCCGTTCTTACCCATAAGAATATGGTAGTAGATCTCACGGATTATCTGCTTACCGAAGATCTCGGCTTCCTTGCGGGATTTCAAAGCATTAAGCAAGCGGATGGTCGGTTCGATAATATCATCAGTCATGGGCTCAAAGTAAATACCGGAGGATGCGGAAACTTTGCCCAGTGCCTGCTTATCATACTTATTAATAGACTCCACCAGCTCCTGAATCATCTCAAAATCCAGTGAGACAGTTACGCTGAGAAGCGGATTATCGCCCTCAGGAGCAACTTCGATATCAAGGGGAACAATGGCCGGGACTACCAGAAATTCATCCTCTCCGTACGTGAAGGTGGAATCCGTCAGGTGACAATGCTTATACCCCTGCACGGCAATGCAAAAACACTGCTCATAAATCAGCGGGACCTTGGGTTTATGTTCTGAAACCCGGAAAAGAGTCACCTCTTCCAGAAAAGTTTCATTCACCCCTTCGCGCACAGCCCCGTCATCAAGGGCTTCTTTTAATCTCTCCAGCGGATTCCTGTCCTGAAAACTCATCTTTATTCTCCTTAGGCAGTGACATTCTGTGCTATGCTGCTTATCACTGTTTCAAAAGCATTCTACTAAAACATGCTGTCTTTGCAAAATAAGGCAAACTGTTTGCAAAAACAGGTATTCATAAAATTTTGCCGACAAGGCATATAATAGCTCAAACATCACCAAAAACAGGAGTTAACATGCTTAATTTTTCCTTTTACAACCCGACCAATATTGTTTTCGGCGAAGGCCAGCTTCAGGAACTGGACAACCTTGTCCCTAAAAAGGCCAAAGTTCTGATCACCTACGGCGGCGGCAGTGCCAGGAAAACCGGACTGCTCGACCGCGTCAATGCAGAGCTTGCCAAAAGCAACCGCAGTGTAATCGAATTCGGCGGAATCCCTGCCAATCCGCGCTTTGAAATTCTCATGGATGCAATTAAAATCGTCCGCGATGAGCAGATTGATTTCATCCTCGCAGTGGGCGGCGGCTCTGTTATCGACGGCACTAAATTCATCGCGCTGGCAGCTCCGGCAAAAGAATACGAAGGCCGCGAAGGTGAGCTGATGCGCTTCGGCTTCACTCCGGTACCTGTTGATTCCGCTGTTCCCTTCGGCACCGTGCTGACCCTTCCGGCCACCGGATCTGAAATGAACAACGGCGCGGTGATCAGTGACGGAGAAGACAAGCTTCCGGTATTCTCCACCCACACTTTCCCGAAATTTTCCATCCTCGATCCGAAAATTACCTTCACCCTGCCCAAAACACAGGTGGCGAACGGCGTTGTGGACACCTTCATCCACACTATTGAGCAATACCTGACCTTCCCGGCGGAAGGACGTTTTCAGGACCGTACCGCAGAAGGAATCTTGCAGACCCTGATCGAGATCGGCGAAACCACCGTTAACGAGCCCGAAAACTACGATGCCCGCGCCAACCTTGTCTGGTGCTCCACCATGGCCCTCAACGGACTCATCGGCGCAGGCGTGCCGCAGGACTGGACCACCCACATGATCGGCCATGAGCTTACCGCCCTTACCGGGCTGGATCACGGCAAAACCCTCGCAGTAATGCAGCTTGCCAACTGGAAAGTGCGCCGTGAGCAGAAACGTGAAAAACTCATCCAGTACGCCGAACGGGTCTGGGATATCCGTGAAGGCGATGATGACGCACGCATTGATCAGGCCATTGCCAAGACTGAAGAGTTCTTCAACAGCCTCGACATGGCAACACGCCTTTCCGACTACGAAATCGGCGCAGACATAGTTGACCGCGTAGTAGCCGGGCTGGAAAAACACGGCATGACCCAGCTTTCCGAACGCGGGGATGTGACTCTAGATGTATCGCGTAAGATGCTTGAGACAGCACTTTAAAAGTTGCCTCCGGCGGCCCTTCGGGGACCAGAGAAACTTTTGCAAAAGTTTCTCTGGACTCTTCAAAACCTTTTATTACGGCTTCGCCGATTAAATAAAAAAGGCATTCCACTCAAAATGGAATGCCTTTTTATTTATAGCCTTCTTAAACCGGTAAGGATTACAAAGGGGATTATCCGGCCCCCTCTCAATATCCGTAAGACTCGAGCAAAAAGCTCTCGCCTAACGGCTATAGGCCTTTGGCCGCCGGAGGCGAAATCAAATCGTCTAAACTGCGAAGCAGATCAAATTACATCTCAACCTTGAAAGGCCAGCCCATAATGCCGCCCTCCATGACTTTGACGTTAGTCCAGCCGTTTGCTTCCAGCACCCGCTGGGCCTCGTAGCCGCGCATGGAAATCTTGCAGAAAGTGATGATTTCCGCATCCTTGTCCTGCGGCAGCTTATCAAGCTCATTACGCAATTTGCCGAGCGGAATCAGATTTTCACCGACGTTAAGGCGCATTTCCTCAAATTCATTGGGTGCGCGCACATCCAGAATGAACGGCTTTTCACCCGCATCCAGCTTCTGCTTCACTTCAGCATTGCTGATCCCGGTCATCTGTCCGGCCATCTTGTTATCAAGGATGTGTGATGTGGTGATAAAATGGTCAATTGCCAGAGAAAACGGAGGTGCGTACGGCAGGTCGGCCATGCCGATTTCATAAATAGTGTTGCCGTTCATAACCGCCATGGCAGCCTCGGCCAATTGGCGGTTGACCTCGCCCGGTCCTACGCACTGAAAACCGAGTACGCGTCCGGTCTTTGCATCGGCAACCATCTTGGAAACCAGCAGCTTCGCACCCATGAAACCGGGTTTATCCGGGCTGGCGTTGGTTGCGGTGATGACTTCGTACCCTTCAGCCTTGGCACGCTGCTCCGAAAGCCCGGTTGCCCCGGCACTGAGATCATAAACCTTGCAGATGCCGCTGTTAACCGTGCCGGGAAATTTATGCTTATCCCCACGGGCAATGTTGTCTGCAACCACGCGGGCCTCAAGGTTGGCAAGGTCTCCATAGGGAGCAAAAGTTTTCTTTCCGGTGATACGGTGGTTGATTTCAACGCAGTCCCCGGCAGCGTAGATGTCCGGATCGGAACTGCGCATGAATTCATCAACTGCAATACCGCCGAAATCACCAAGCTCAATTCCGGCATCCGCAGCCAGTTTGGTATTAGGCACCACGCCGATGGCTACCACGGCCAGCTCGCAGGGGACCACAGAACCGTCGTTAAGTTTAACCCCGGTCAGTTTACCGTCTTGGCCCAGAAATTCAGCCACGCCGTTATCGGTATGCACGGCAACACCCTTGGAGGCCACGTGCTTTTCCACCAGCTTGGCGATTTCCCAGTCAAGGAACATGAGCAACTGAGAAAGCATCTCCACCACATTCACATTCATTCCAGACTCGGAAAGGGCCTCGCAGACCTCGATTCCAATCAGCCCGCCGCCGACAATAACCGCGTCCTTAACCTTGCCGGAATCAACCAGCTCCCGCAGTTTGTCAGCGTCACGCATTTCAGAAAGGGAACGCACCCCTTCAAGTTCAATCCCCGGAATAGGCGGACGGCGCGGAGTTGCTCCGGTGCAGATAACCAGCTTGTCGTAATCCACGGAGGATTCTTCCCCGGTAACGACATTTGTGCAGGACACGCATTTATTCCGGCGGTCAATACCGGTGACTTCAGTGTTAACCTTGGCATTAACGCCCTTGGCTGCGGCAAAAAAAACTTCATCGCGCACCACTCCGGTGGGCGTGGCCAAAAGCGCGTTACGCTCATTAAAATTACCGCCGATGTAGTACGGATAACCGCAGGACGCCATGGAAAGTTCCGGTGCTTTCTGGAGCAGGGTAACATCCGCCCCGGCATCAAGACGCTTGGAGCGGGCCGCGGCTTTCGGTCCGGCAGCTGACCCGCCGATTACGACTATTTTTCTGGCACTCATATGTTTCTCCTTAGCTGGATAATTTATTGCAGTAAGAGGACATTAACTGGCTGCAAACATAACGCATTGATCCAGATCAATGAAAGCCGTTTTTTCAAGAAAAACAATTGAATCTAAACAGCACTGCAAAATTAATTTCTAATAGACGAATCCCTACCAATGCCGTATATTTTATATTGAGTAATTTTATCAGCATAGGTGCAAAGTGGATTCTAAAAAACCGACATACGAAGAACTGGAGCAGCGCATAGTTGAGCTCGAAAGCCGTGAAGGTATCACTGAATGCCGGAACACGGTTCGGGTCCTTCTTGATGCCACCACAAGATCCACTCTTTTCATGGAAACACTCTTTGATTCCATTCTCAGCGGGGTCATTGTTGTAGATGCTGAAACACGCAAAATCGTGGACGTCAACAGCACCGCTCTGGAAATGCTCGGCCGCAGCAAGGAAAATATCATCGGCAAGGAATGCCATAATTTTATCTGTCCGGCAGAACACGGAAAGTGCCCCATTGCGGACCTCGGCCAGACCGTGGACAGGTCAGAGAGAATCCTGCTTACCGTGGGCGGCGGAAAACGTACCATACTGAAAACAGTCAAGACCTTAAATATAGCGGATAAAAGCTACTACATCGAAAGCTTTATCGACATCACCGACCTGAAAGAAGCCGAGCGTGAAAGAGAAAAATTGATCACGGAACTTTCCGAGGCACTGGAAAAAGTAAAAACACTCAGCGGACTCATGCCCATCTGCGCCAAATGCAAAAAAATCCGTGACGATAAAGGCTATTGGAACAACCTTGAATCATATATTGAGAAATACTCCGAAGCGTCATTCAGCCACGGCCTGTGCCCGGAATGCTCAGATGAAATGTACGGCGATCAGCAATGGTATATAAAGGGCAGAGAAAAACGAAAGAAAAAAGAATAAAATATTATCAACAAAAAACGGACACAAGCTTAAAGCCTGTGTCCGTTCGCTTTTGATTAGAACAACAGCTGCCTAGTTAGGCAGCATGCGATGCATTTTTTCCGGTGCCGGATCAGCAATATCGCCGTAAGTCTCACGGCCCTCATGTCCTTCGGGCAGATGCTCGGTCACAGGCATACCTTCTTCGTTAACAAAAAGCATACAGTGACAATACTTGTAAGTCTTCATGTCAGAACAAGGGCAGAGCCATTCACGTTCTGCTACCGCCTGCTGCTTGTCCGGGTAGAACCTGCAGGGACAAAGAGGACGTTTGAGCTGGTCAAGATGCATGGCCAGTCCGGTGGTCACGGCATCGGATACATCCTTCATGGGATGAAGGTTGAGCCCGGTGCGGTTGCAATACTTCTCTACGTAAATAGAGACCAATTTTGAACTTTTTTCTGTAGGCTTAGACAATGCTTTCACCATGGTTATTGATGGTTTTCAAACAAACTGCGCACAAAAATGCATTGGCATTCATCCGTGCGCAGACAAAAAACTTATTAACACTCATTGCAACAGATTGAAAGTGATAAATTCGTCAAAGCAAACCTGACAGAATAGCACAAATTTAAGAATGAATCAACAACGGCAGTAATTCTGCAACACTATCCAGCTCAACATAATCCCGCCTGCAAAGCTTATCAGCACAGACAACTTCATGCACCCAAGTGGTATGAAACGGGATATGCGCAGCCCGCCCGCCGATTTCAACAACAGGCAGTATGTCGGATTTCACGGAATTGCCGACCATAAGAAACTCGTCATGCCTGATGCTGTATTTGCTGAGAATATGCCGATAAGCGGCTTCATCCTTTTCTGAAAGGATTTCAATATGATCAAAATATGAAGAAAATCCGGACAGGCTGATTTTGCGCTGCTGCTCGGCCACGTCGCCTTTGGTGATCATCAGCAACTTGAACTCACTACCAAGGGAGCGCAACACTTCTTCCACTCCCTTAATAGGCTCCACGGGATTGGTCAGCATCCTCCTGCCCAGCTCAATAATGCTCGCGATCTCAGCTTCAGTAACTTTTCCCCGGGAGACTTTATTGGCAGCCTCGACCATGGAAATCACAAAGCTCTTCACTCCGTAACCAAAGACTCCGATATTGCGGGACTGGGTCTGTTCAAGCACTTCAGTAAATTTATCCGCAGGCGCATACCCGGACATCATTTCCGCGATATCCGCCTTGGCCCGGTCAAAAAAAGGCTCATTGACCCACAGGGTGTCATCTGCATCAAAGGCCACAGCCTTCACTTTTCCATGAAACATCGAATTCTCCTTGCGCAAAATTTAAGCATTGAATGCAGCAAGTCAAATTCAGAACAATAAAAGGCGCGGCCCATGAAAAACCGCGCCTTGCTTCTATAACTGTCAATCAAATTAAATGGTCAAAGAAAGATCAATGGCTTCCGCCGGACAGACCTGTATACAGCTGCCGCACTCATCACAGCGTGAGCTGTTCACCCGGTACACTTCGCCCTCTTCAATGGCCTTGAAAGTACAGACCGCAGAACATTCTCCGCAAGCCATACACCTATCGGGATCAATACGCGCCCCGGCTTCATTAAATGTCTCACCGCCGAACCCGAATCGGGTGCGCAGGAGTTTGTGGTCGCGGTGCTCCATTTCAAAATCGAAATCAAAAATCTCGCCCCTGCCCTTGTGGATACAAAAAAGCCTGATCGCAGGATAACGCTCGTGATCTTCAAGCACGTACCGGTGGATAGGATTCCCGGCTTCAGCCTTTGCACGCAATTCATCCATGGAGACTTCACGCGCCTCCCCGGTAATGCGCAGGGTGTATCCCGGAGGGAAGTAGGGCTGACCGTCCTTGTTCTTTCCTTCCTTGCGACTGGTGGGATAAATACCGCAAACGGCAATCTGCGGGTTGGCTTTCAGCTGACGATAAAAAGGCTTCACATTCATGGTCAGAAAATAAAGTCCTTCGTCGTCCCCGCCACAAAGACTGATAATACGGCTGTGCATGGTGGAGCTGTCAAGACTGGTCATGGTCAAACAGCCGATCTTTTCAGCTGCTTCGGTTATATCTTTCAAAGTCATAAGATTTCTCCTTTTTGCGATTTCAACTGCAAATCAGAGTAGCCCGTGACAATAAAAATATGAAGGCAGTTTTATGCCAATTGCTGGTACTTTCCTCTCACGTGTTCCCGAAACACTGAAGGGGTGACCCCTGTCTCACGCTTGAAAAATTTCCCGAAATAAGACGGATCTTCAAATTTCAATTCATAGCATATTTCGGAAACATTGAGGTCGGAATTAGCCAGCATGCGCTTGGCAGAGGTCACCAGTTCGTTGCGTACAATCTGCCCCGGAGTCAGGCAGGTGACTTCTTTAATCACCGCACTGAGCCTGCTTACGCTGACGTTCATCATCTCGGCATAATCCTGCACCCGCAACTGTAAACTGTGATCCGAGGCAACAAGCTTCTTGAACTCGCGCACAATACGGTTTTCCGCCCTTGCGCCGGGTCTTTGCAGACGGTCCGCAAACATGCGTTGCAGGCTGACCATCAAAATATGGAAATATGACCGCAGCACGGTTTCAAAGCCCGGCTTTCTGTCGCTGAATTCCCGGCACAGATTCGACATTACTCCGGCAAGCTCATTCTTCTGCTCGGACGAAAGCATAAACATGGGCGAATTGACCACGCTGTTGAAAAATTCCAGCTCAAAAACATTATGCACCGGGGCTTCCGGGGATTTCAGAAATTCATCAGTAAAAACCATGACAAAACCGTCAACCCCGTTTTCAGGGTTCCACAGATGCAATTGCCCCGGCGAGACGAAATACAAGGAACCGGGAATAATATCATAGGTCTCAAAATCAATTACACAGCTGCCGCTTCCAGACAAAACATAATGAACCACATAAAAATCATGCAGGTGCGGTTCCTGAATGTCGCTGACCGGACATCCGGTGCCTTCGGTAAAGGGATAAATCTTAAAACTGGCCTCAATGCCAAGCAAATCTTCAGCCTTATGGAGGGTCGGGTTGTCTTTCATGGATGTGTTTTTAGCATCGGTACTGAGCAGGTATCAAGAATTAATAACGAACTTTTTCACTCAAGAATAAATTAATAACGCAGGCATAGTGACGAAAAATAACAAATCAGATATGATTAAAACGATATCAATTTTTACCGGATAGTATAAAATGCGCCTAATCTTTTTTATCATATTATCATGCATCCTTCTGCATCCATTACCGGGGCAATGCACGCAAAACGAAGACGAGATCAACTGGTATCATGCGGACTTCCCGCCCTCCAACATCATATGCGGCAAATTGAAGGGAACCGGACATGAAAATCATCTGGAGTGCAAACTCCAAAAAGCCCTGCCTGAATACAAGCACACAAACCACACAGCCAATTACGGGCGCATATTAAAGCAGATGGCCTCAACAAACAGCTGCTGCGTAACCATGATGAAAACCCCGGACCGGGAAAAATACATCCAGTTCAGTGAACCGGTTATGCTGTATCTATCCAATGGAGTAATCACGCTCAAATCACGTGTGAATTTATTTAAGCCGTACATGGACGAGCAAGGTTTCATTTCCATTAACAAACTTTTCCAAAACTCCCCCATGCGCATGGGAATATCCAAAGGACGACGCTACGGAGGAGCCGTGGACAGCATTGTGGACGACAACCCTGATTCGGACAAACTCATAGTCCATTACCGGGAAGACCTGCTGGAATCCCTACTCAAAAATATCCAGGCTGAACGCAGTATCGACTATGCCATCGGCTATCCCCACGAGCTGCAATGGCTTATCTTGCAAGGGGCAGTCGAAGACAAATTCATTTTCATCCCCATTCGCGAAATGCCTGAATATATTCTAAGCTATGTCGGCTGCTCCAAAAACAGATGGGGCAGAAAAATAATCTCAAAAATCAACCGGATTATTGATGGACACTACGAAGGTGAATACAAGAATAAGTATCAGGATTATTTGCCGAAGCATCTCATAGACCTGCATGAGAGATGCGTATCCAAGGCTTTTCCTGCGAACAGCAAGTGATTTTAACTTTTCCCGGCTCGACACAATTTAATCCTTAAGTTACTATCAAACATATCATTTTATTACTTAACCAAGGCAATATGTCATAAAACTAATGGAGATATCATGGGAATTCTTGACGGATTAATGGGTAATGCATCTGAAGTGGATGTTGCAGACGTACAGGAAGAACTCTCCCCTATACTGGGTGACAGTGAAAGGGTTGAGCGGGCCTTCAAGGTTATCCGCGACATGTATGTCTTCACCTCCGGCAGACTGATCCTTATCGATAAACAGGGATTGACCGGAAAAAAAGTCGAATACATGTCCATTCCGTACAAATCCATATCCACCTTTTCCGTGGAAACAGCCGGGCATTTCGACATGGATTCGGAACTCAAAATGTGGGTTTCCGGCCGCCGCGACCCCATCAGCAAGGAACTGAAAAGCGGCAGTGATGTGGTCGGCATCCAGAAGCTGCTGGCTAATAAAATTCTGGGCTAAAAGATCACCGCACATGTTTTCCAAGCCTGCCCTGACCCGGCAGGCTTTTTTACGCCCGATAAAACTTGATTCCCGCCTCCTGAATCCATACACTCTGCCGCACGAGCATAATTTCCAGCAAAGGATAAAGATATAATGGGATACAAAAACACCAAAGAATGCCTTGATGCCCTTGAAGCCAAAGGCGACCTTTTACGCATAGATCAGGAAATCGACCCGAATATCGAAGCCGGAATCATCCAGCGACGCGTCTTTCAGGCCGGCGGCCCGGCCCTGCTCTTCACCAATGTGAAAGGCTGCAAATTTCCCATGGCCGCCAATATTTTCGGCACCAAAGAGCGGCTGCACTTCATTTTCCGCGATACCATCGAGACCGTGGAAAGACTCATGAAACTGAAGCTCAGCCCCATGGAAGCAATGAAACGCCCGTGGAAATATCTGGGCGCACCGAGAACCGCATACCACACCCTGCCGCGCAAACTTTCTGAAGGCCCGGTGACTGCCAATGAAACCACCATCGCCCAGCTGCCGCAGCTCAAGTCATGGCCCATGGACGGCGGTGCTTTCATCACCCTGCCGCAGGTCTATTCCGAAAGCCCGAATAATCCGGGATTCGCAGAGTCTAACATCGGCATGTACCGGGTGCAGCTTTCGGGAAACGAGTACACCAATACTGAAGTGGGACTGCACTACCAGATTCACCGCAGCATCGGCCACCACCATGCGGAGGCTCTTAAGAAAGGTGAAAAACTCAAGGTCAATATTGCCGTGGGCGGTGCGCCATCCATGACCATTGCCGCAGTCATGCCATTGCCGGAAGGAATTGCGGAAATATTCTTTGCCGGATCACTGGGTGGACACCGCATCCCTATGGTTATGCGTCCCAATGGCCTGCCCGTCCCTGCCGAGGCGGATTTCTGCATCTGCGGGACCATCAGCAATGAGCAAAAACCGGAAGGACCTTTCGGCGACCATATCGGCTACTACAGCCTGACCCATGATTTCCCGGTGCTCAAAGTGGACAAGGTCTACCACCGCACAGACGCCATCTGGCCTTTCACATCAGTGGGACGCCCGCCGCAGGAAGACACCATGTTCGGCGATTTCATCCATGAACTCACTTCCGAGCTGGTGCCGTCCGTATTCTCCGGGGTACATGAAGTCCACGCCGTGGATGTGGCCGGGGTCCATCCGCTGCTGCTGGCCGTGGGCAGTGAACGGTATGTTCCATACGCCGAAGAACGCCAGCCGCAGGAATTGCTGACCAATGCAATGGCCCTGCTCGGCAACACCCAGACCGCCCTTGCAAAATACCTTTTCATCGGCGCAAAAGAAGACATGGAACACGGCGAAAACTGCCACAATATCCCGGTCTTCTTCAAACACATGCTTGAACGGGCCAACCTGAAACGGGACCTCCATTTCATCACCCGCACAACCATCGATACCCTCGACTACTCCGGCATGGGCTTCAATGAAGGTTCAAAGCTGATCTTCGCCGCCGCCGGATCAAAAAAACGGGAACTGGCCAAAGAGCTGCCCGAACTCCCCACCCTGCCCGACGGTTTCGGGGAAGCAAAAATATTCGCCCCCGGAATCATGCTGCTCAAAGGACGCAAAAGCACCAGCGCACGCGGAGAAGGTGATCCGCAAATGGAAAAGCTGGGTGAAGCATTGGCCCACACCGGAAAAATCGAAGGCTTCCCCATGATCGTGGTTGTGGATGATCCTGACTTCACCGCCAAAGACTGGGAGAACTTCCTCTGGGTGACCTTCACCCGCTCCGACCCGGCAACCGACATCTACGGAGCCGGAGCCTTCAACAAAGCCAAACACTGGGGCGCGGAAAAAGCAATCATCATCGACGCCAGAATGAAAAGCTATCAGGCACCGCCTCTTGATCCCGACCCGGAAGCGGAAAAACGGGTGGATGAGCTGTCCGCGCCGGGTGGACCGCTTTATGGGGTGATATAATAAAGAAAGGCAAAACTAAAAATCCCTCCCCGGCCCAACCAAGCCGGGGAGGCTTCAAACATATCCTACTAATCCATCTGCTACTTCCAGTCCCCCTGCAATCCATACTTTCGCTTTAATCTCTCAAGCCGACCGTCTGCCGCCATTTCGCCCAATGCAGAATCTATCCTTTGAATAAGCCGTCTTGTTTTGGGGGTATGATTGCCGAATATATAAAAATGCAAAGACTCAACTCCGGGCATGGGAATACAGGCAATATCCGTATCACTAATGCCTTTCAATCTCATCCGTGAACGCACTATCTGCTCAAAACCGATAGCCAGTTCAAAACGCCTCTTTTCAAGCATCTTAAGCATGGTTTCAATATCCTTGGCTCCTTTCTGAACCTTGGAAACATCAAACGGATAAACCTTGTAATTAAAACCGAAAACTCCCCCCAGAGAATACTTATCTATCTCAGCGGCACTCTTTATATCCGGCCCATGCGGAAACCTGCTTTTGAGGTAAAGCAAGGCATTATCAAGATGGTAAATTTCCTTTGAAAACAGATAGTCTTTAAGTCGAGGAGACTTCCTGCTGCCATCGAGCACAAGATCAAGTTCATTATTCCCAAGCATGGCCAGACACCTCTTCCAAGGTAATGCCATGAGATTCAAAGCGTCATCCGGACGACTGAAAACTTCCTTGAGAAAGTCCACAGTGAAACCTTTGAGCACTAAGGGTTCATCAGAAACAGTGTAACAATATGGAGACCAATATCCGGAGCCACCGACCCTGATTTTCTCAGCTCCGGCCACAGACGTGAACAAAAACAGAAATACTGCAGACCAGACAAGATAGCGCATCATTACCCCGCACCGGTGAAAATTTTAATACCTGAAACCAAATGATACACCATTGCTTGCAATTTAACCACCTGCTGCCGAAATCCGTATTGACACCTTGCAAACAATTATTACATTTATCAACAGACTGACAGCTATCCGTTTTAAACATCCAGCAGTCACTTCTTTCCCTCTTCCACCTCCCATTATCTCAGGAATAACTCTTGCATAAATCTTGGTGACAACAAAAAAAGAGTCAATTTTTTGCCTCACAGGAGGCAGCCATGGTGAAACAACATCGAAATAACCTGTTTAATGACTGCGAATTAAGCGTAATTCTTGAGAATGTGTACAACAGTATCATTCCGCAGGTCGAAGCTATCCCGGAAGAGGAATTCCTTGCCGCTTCCGATTCTGAACTTATCCAACGTATCACCGAGCAAAACTCCGTTAATCAGATAATACTGCACGAGGATAAAATCCGCATGAGCAAACCTGCCCTGTGCCGGCTCACTCCTGCGGGAAGAATCTATCGTCCTGAGAACGGTCAGCCCCCCCCTGATTTAAAAGATGGAATGATCACTCAGGTGGAAATCCCCTACTCCGGCGACAAGCGGCTTCTGGTCAGCAGACCGAGCATGCATTACAGGCACGGCGGCCCCAGTTTTACCATCAAAGAAGACCGCATAATTAAATACTATGTCAGGCCGCTTTATTCTGACCCGAAAGCCTTCAAAGACCATTTCCTGCGTAATTATGAAAAAATAAACAAATATCTCGCATGGCAGGATCAGGACATTGCCCAGTTCAACAAAAGACTGCATAAGCTGGCGGTCATTGCTGTTTCCAAGAGACGCAACAGGAAAAGAACTGTCGAGCTGCATCTCGACCCCAAACCTGATACCGCCGTGTTCAACCCTGTTAATACCCGGCGCAAACTGAAGCACAACTCCGCAAAAAACGCTAAAACTGAAATTCTTGTTATACCGGAAAAAGACTTCATTAATGCAATTCGCATTCTGCGCCATACCGGAAACAGTTTTGAACGGACACCTGACATCTATACCGTCCATAACGATCAGGACCTGCGCAACATTCTTGTTTCAAATCTCAACACTCATTTTACGGACAATGACAATGATGATATTTTTAACCGTCCGGGCAGGATAGATTTCAACATTTCTTTTGCAGATAAGTCAGCACTGACAGGCAAATGCTTCACCTGGCAGTGCCCTGAAGGACTGGTCTACAACCTTAATGAATTGCTGGATGCCGAAATGTGGCAATCCTGCAAAATAGCACTTGCCATTTTCAACCGGACTGAACCTGATTTTAAAAAACTTCTAGAGAGTATAAAACAGACATTCACCGGCCATGCATGCCATGTAAAAATCGACAAACAGATGAGCGAAAATGAATGGTGGACCACCATGCACCCCCACCGGGACCTGTTGCGTCGACACTGGGTACATATCATGGTCTTCAACCTGTTCGTAAAAAAAGAACGGCAGCCGACCTATCTTAACAATGAGGAGCGAGAGTTCTTCGCTAAATTGTAGATTCTATGCCATTGCTGGCACCTGAAAAAACAAGGCCCTGCGCAGAGCTGCGAAGGGCCTTCATAATTTAATTAGTCTTGCGTTCCCGGTCATACTCAGTCAGGTAATCGGGCAAATTGTACAGCCAGCGGAAAAAAGCGTTAAACGATAATACGGACGATGAGTGCCCCATGACACCCCGCTGAGCCAATAAGACAGCAAACATACGGATTACTTCCGCATGGCTTTCCTGCCCGGCTTTCCCGCCATCAATATCCGCTATCAATTTGTTAAGACAGCTCAAAAGCTTCAATCCTGTAGTGTCGCCGGGCAACAACCTGATTGCCAGTGCAGTATGCAGCCGTCTCAATCTGGCAACCGCCATTACTGAAGACTTGCTGCCTGCGCACCCACCGAACTGTCTGGGAGTGTGGTTGGTAATCAGCACAGCCATTTTACGCATTTCTTTACGCCACAACTGAAATTCCTTATCCGCACCCCTGCCCTGCTCCCGGGCCTGCATCAATCCATAAGCCAGACAAAATCCCCCGATCCCGGCCAACAGCACCGCCCACGCATCACTCATATTCCCCCCGCACAAGCTTACGATTATTAAATAATTTAATCTGAACTATTTCATGGTCGGGTTATTTTTTCAATCGCAAAAAACAAATTACCCCATTGACCGGAAGTTAAGGATAAAATATATAAAATTACTATTAAATTTAAGGAAAGGTTGTAGCTGACGGCAAATTAATCACTGCAAACGACCCTAAGACATCAAAGAAATTTGGGGAAACCATCGTGGAAGCTTTGAATTAATCCACACACGAACCTTAAAATTGCATCAAAAACCAAAAGGCACGGACCGAAATCCGTGCCTTTTTTAATTCAATTGAAATAAAATTACTTACCTTTTTTCCATTCTTCCCATTCTTTTTTGCTCAGCTTTCCATCTTTATTCAGATCAGCTTCGCGCATGATGCGTTCGGCATTGAGAGGATAAACCTTAACAACCTCAGAACGGATAATGGTCTTGCTGCCGTCTTTATCGATATCGACAAATGCGCGGGCAAAGCGGACTCTCTCCATGGAATAAGAAATAGCCATGGCTTTGCGCCCAGTCTCAAGATAGTAGAGAGACATATTTTCCTTACCGGTCAATGTTCCCAAAGTATATCCATCCTCACCCTCGGCAAAATAGAGACTCATGCCGTCAGCACCGATAACGCCGCAGAACTTTTCAGTAACAAGATTCTCCTTATTCGGAGCAAACCATGCTTTCTCGCCTGAAAAGAGATTTCCATCCTGCTTCTTGATAATGAATACAGCCTTGTTGTCCCTGCGCTCGCCTTCCTTGGTAATCAATTTAACTGTTCCGACCCATGTACCGCGCAGTTCAGGATAACCATCGGCAAACGCGAAAGAACTCATCAGGACCACAACAAGTACGACAACACTGCAACTGAGAAATTTCTTCATTAAATAAGCCTCCCGAATTTCAAATTTAAAGATACTACCCTTATTTAACAAAGAACCGGATACGTCAACCAGTTCCAGCAAAATAACATACTGCAAATAAAAAAGGCAGCCCCGAAGGACTGCCCTTATAATCACGTTTTGATGATCCCTTTAAATATGGGATACAACCTTTCCGAGAAAATCTTTCAACCTCGGATTCTTGGGATTAGCGAAAACCTCGGTAGGATCGCCTTCTTCCTGAATAATGCCCTCATCAATGAAAATAAGGCGGTCGGCAACTTCCTTGGCAAAACCCATTTCGTGGGTAACCACGATCATGGTCATGCCCTCTTTAGCCAGCTTCTGCATTACTTCAAGCACCTCACCTACCAGCTCCGGGTCAAGCGCAGAGGTGGGTTCATCAAAAAGAATAACCTTTGGCTGCAGAGCCAGGGAGCGGGCAATAGCCACACGCTGTTTCTGCCCGCCGGAAAGCTGTTCCGGATAGTTGCGGGCCTTGTCTTTAAGGCCGACCTTCTCCAGCAGCTTCAGGCCAAGCTCGTCTGCATCACTCTTACCCATCTTACGGACCTTGACAGGACCGAGGGTCACGTTCTCAAGAATGGTCATGTGCGGGAAGAGGTTGAACTGCTGAAAGACCATGCCGGCTTCAGTACGCACTTCGTTGATATTGGTGTCCTTAGCCATAATATCATGACCGTCAACAATGATGGTTCCGGAAGTAGGCTCTTCAAGCTTGTTGATGCAGCGCAGCACGGTGGATTTACCGGACCCGGAAGGCCCGATAATACAGACAACTTCGCCGGATTCAACCTTTAGGTCGATACCCTTGATAACTTCAAGCTTCCCGAAACTTTTATGAAGGTTCTTAATCTCAATCATTTCACTACCTCCGGGAAGTATTCAGCTTTTTCTCAATGCGGCGCATTACATAAGCGATGGACAGAGTCATAACAAGATAGACACAGGCAACGGCAAGATAGACCTCAAAAGCGCGGAAGTTCACGGAAGTGATCTCCTGCCCGGTTCTCATGAGTTCGCCGACACCGATAACCATAAGCAGCGAGGTATCTTTAAGGCTGATGATAAACTGGTTGCCAAGGGGCGGAATCATACGCTTAAGTGCCTGCGGCCAGATAACAAAACGCATGGTCTGGGCATTGGTCAGGCCTATGGAGCGTCCGGCCTCAAACTGTCCTTTATGGATAGACTGAACCGCACCGCGTACGATTTCAGCAATATAGGCACCTGAATTGACTGCGATAATAATGATACCGGCGGTAATGGGAGGAATGCGCATCCCCAAAGCCATGGGAACCCCGTAATAAAGGAACATGGCTTGAACAAGCATGGGTGTACCCCTGATGGCTTCAACGTAAACCCCGGCAATTTTTCTGGTGAAAAAATTGCGGGAAAGCTTCATCAAACCAGCTGCGCTTCCAAGTAAAAATCCGAAAAACAGACCGCCGATGGTGATCTCAATTGTAAGTTTGAGACCACGCATGAGCATGGGAAATGTGTCCCAGAAAACTGTAGTGTCAAATGCGAATGCCATTACGACCCCTGTAAAAAAATAATGAGGGGCGGCAATATTGCCGCCCCATTGAACTTATAAGAATAATTGAGACTAATTATTTAGGCTCAGTACCGAACCATTTTACGTACAGTTCACGGTAGGTACCGTCTGCGCGCAGGTCTTTAAGAGCTGCGTTGACTTTAGCAACCAGAGCACTTCCTTTGGGGAAAGCAATACCGTACTGCTGGCCGTTGTAGAGAGGACCGACAACTTTAACCTGACCTTTACCTGCTTTGCGCATGAAGTCCGCGATAACCGGGGAGTCAAAGATAACAGCATCAGCACCGCCGGTCATGAGTTCCATGAACATGGCGTCGTTGTTGGGGTAAAGTTTAACTTCCTTGGCGTTTGCAGTCTTGGCGAAGTCTGCGGAAGAGGTGGACAGCTTGGTGGAAATGATTTTGCCTTTGAGATCTTCGATTCCGTTAATGGAGTTGTTGTCCTTTTTAACGAGGATGAGCAGACCGGAATTGTAGTAGCCATCGGAGAAATCAACTACTTTTGCACGTTCAGGCTTAATGGTGATACCGGCGATACCTACATCCAGCTGGTTGGACTGCAGACCGGGGATAATGCCGTTGAAGTCCATGGGCTGCAGGTCGTAATCTGCACCGATTTTCTTGGCAATGGCTTCCCAGAGCTCAACGTCAAAACCGGTGTGCTTTCCGGTAGCAGGATCTTTAAATTCAAAAGGAGGGAAGCTGGTGTCACAGGCAACGGTAAGTTTACCGGCAAAAGCAGTTCCGACCATGGTTGCGGTAATCATAGCAGCAACGATGAGAGTAAGCAGTTTTTTCATGAATCCTCCAAGACTGAAACATCATTTCTAAAAAAAATCTTCATCAGAAAAATGAAGATAGACCGATCAACAGGAAAATAATCCGTCGATTATTTGCGAAGGAGCGAAAATTAGCATTTTCTTCTACTAAATTCAAGAGATTGAGCGCAGACTGTAACATTAAAAATTTAATCAAAACACAAAATACAGCTAACAGATCAGGAACACACGCATTTTATAGCCGCACTTTCTATTGATTCACAAATCAACCGCCCTACGCCTAAATAGCAAATAACTGCTCCTACACGCGCTGATTATTCGAAATATACCAGATCATTTTCTGAAAAAAACTACGTTAAAATGAAAACAGTTTTCCCTGAATCTCAGCACGAAAACAGCCTGATAAATCGCCATTTCCATTTTCCTGCCAATATTTTTTTAATTTCCAGCTGACAACCCATATATATTAATGTAGACAGTTTCCGCAGGTCGTAAAAATGATCCACGTGCATTCTTTCTCAAGCGCTTTTTTTACGAAAAACACTGCTTTTCATACAAATCTCCGCTCTTTTAAATCTATTCTATACAATTTTGTAAGCAAAACCCAACCAAAGAGTTCGTCTACAAAATAAAATTACAATTTTGTAACAAAGTTCTGTTTCAACACAGACTCATTCTACATTTTTGTAAGTTAGTACAACACACCAGAGACACACAACCCACATAAGACGCTAAAATAAAACAACAAAACACTTTCGGCACACCATCTGCTTATACCTGAGCAGATTTGATGAAAGCCCAAAAATCTCCGCCATGCGGAGATAACCAATAAAAAATATTCAAGGAGTTTTTTCAAATGAGTTCAAACACCTCCCGCCAGGGTGCGATCACCGCAGTGACCAACTACTCTACCCCTGAAGCATCCTTCAGCTTTGCCGACACCAAACCCACCGAACTCTTCGGCTGCAACGTCTTCAACGACAACGTAATGAAGGACAGACTTCCCAAGAAAGTCTACAAATCTCTGAAAAAAACCATTGAAGAAGGTGCTGCAATCGATCCTTCCATCGCCGACACAGTTGCAAACGCAATGAAAGAATGGGCCATGGAAAAAGGCGCGACCCATTACACTCACGTTTTCTATCCCCTGACCGGCATGACCGCAGAAAAGCATGACAGCTTCATCTCTCCCGACGGCAACGGCAACTGCATTGCCGAATTCGAAGGCAAACTGCTCATTCAGGGTGAACCCGATGCATCCAGCTTCCCCAACGGCGGCCTGCGCGCCACCTTTGAAGCTCGCGGTTACACTGCCTGGGACGTAACCAGCCCCGCATACATCCTTGAGAACCCCAACGGAACTTTTCTGTGCATCCCCACCGCATTCATTTCCTGGAAAGGTGAAGCACTGGACAAAAAGACCCCGCTGCTGAAAGCAACTCAGGTGGTCAATACTTCCGCACAGCGCATCCTGAACATCTTCGGCGATGATTCCGGAAACCGCGTTGTATCCAATGCCGGTCCTGAACAGGAATACTTCCTCGTTGACCGCAACTTCTACTTTGCACGCCCCGACCTCATGATGTCCGGCAGAACCCTTTTCGGCGCAAAACCCGCAAAAGGACAGGAACTGGACGACCACTACTTCGGCGCAATCCCCCGCCGCGTGCTTTCCTTTATGATGGACGTAGAACACGAACTCTACAAACTGGGTGTTCCGGTTAAAACCCGTCATAACGAAGTCGCTCCCGGACAGTTCGAAATCGCTCCTGTTTTTGAACAGTCCAACATCGCCACCGACCACAACCAGATGATCATGACCACCCTCAAAAGCGTGGCCAAAAAACACGGTATGGTCTGCCTGCTGCACGAAAAACCTTTCGCAGGCATCAACGGTTCCGGTAAACACGTAAACTACTCCCTGAGCAGCAACGGCCACGGCTCCCTGTTTGATCCGGGCGACAACCCCCATGAGAACGCACAGTTCCTGATCTTCTGTGCCGCAGTTATCCGTGCAGTACACATGCACAGCAAGCTCCTGCGCGCAGTGGTTGCCACCGCTTCCAACGACCACCGCCTCGGTGCCAACGAAGCTCCCCCGGCAATCATGTCCATCTTCCTCGGTGAACACCTCTCCGAAATCCTCAACAAGATTCAGGAAGGCGACTCTCCGAACCCCACTTCCACAGGCTTCCTCAAGGCCGGCGTAGACACCCTGCCTCCGCTGCCCAGAGATGCAGGTGACCGTAACCGTACCAGCCCGTTCGCATTCACTGGCAACCGCTTTGAATTCCGCGCAGTAGGTTCCAACCTCTCCATTGCCGGTCCTCAGGTTGCACTGAACACCATGATGGCTGATTCTCTTGATTTCATCGCTGATGAAATGGAAAAAATCATGGGCGGCGACAAGTCCAAGCTCAACGATGCCGTAAACAAAGTCATCAAAGACATCATGGATGCACACGGACAGATCGTCTTCAACGGCGACGGCTACTCCGACGAATGGCACAAGGAAGCAGTTGAAGAACGCGGCCTGCCCAACCTGCGCACCTCCGCAGACGCCATTCCCGAAATTGCTTCTGCCGATTCAGTGGCAATGTTCACCAAATACGGTGTATTCACTGAAGAAGAACTGGAAAGCCGTAAAGAAATCTACCTTGAACAGTACAATCAGGCCATCGTCACCGAGGCTGCCCTGGTCAGCAAACTGGCCCAGACCCACATCCTCCCCGGCGCAGTTCGCTACCAGAAAGAACTGGCTGAAACCTGCGCTGCCATGAAAGAAATCGGCGTAGAATTCACCACCGGCACTCTCGAAGACGTAACTGCAAAGCTGCGCGGCATGCAGTCTGCCAACATCGAGCTCGGCAAAATCATGGACGCCAAGCCTGAAGGTGATATTGAGAAAGAAGCAAGATACCTCTGCGACACCGCACTTCCGGCAATGCTTGAAGTCCGCAAGTATGCAGACCAGCTTGAAGAAGTTGTTGCAGACGACCTCTGGTGCCTGCCCAGCTACTCTGAAATGCTGTTCATCAAATAAGAATTATCAATTACTGCCATATCCTTAAGCTTAGAAAGGCTCTTGCTCCCACCGGAGCAAGAGCCTTTCTTTTTAACTTCTCTTTACAAAATCCTAATTTCATATATATCCAGTATCATTAGTCGGGGTAATTAATCTGCATGGAGGAATAATGCTTAAAAAAATACTGGTCCTTATCACACTGACTTTCCTTTTCGCATTCACAGCCAATGCTGCATCTCCCTTGACTGGGGATCAGGTTGAAAGAGTTGTTAAAACACTGGAACAGCTGGACCCCATCATGGAACAGATGGAAGAAGATATGGAAGAATCAGGTGAAAGTGACGCAGATCCGCTTGATCCAGAAATGCTGCATAAGGAATTCGCCATGCTTTACGGTTACACCCCGCAGGCCCAGCGGATCATCGAAGCTAACGGCTTCACCTACAAAACATGGCCCGAAACAGCCGGACGCGTTGTCAAAGCCTTTGCATCCATCGCCATGGAAGAAGATGCAGATGCAGGCATGGGAGAACTGGAAGCAGCCATCGCCCAGATGGAAGCCGACCCCAACCTCAGCCCGGAACAGAAAAAAATGATGAAAGAACACATGCTTTCATCTCTTAAAACCGCTAAGGCCATGATGAAAGCCCCTGCGGAAGATGTGAAAGTTGTACGCCCGTACTTTGAAAAACTTTCCAGCACCATGGAATAAATTGCTTCATCCCATAAAAACAAAAGCCGGAATCCCACCTGACAGGAGATTCCGGCTTTCTTATTTAAAAATTACTGAAGCTACTTCTTATTCTCTTCAATCTGCTGCACATCTTCACGTTTGATTGTAACATCTTCACCGTCAACATTCTCATAAGTATAAGTGTTGGAATCCTTATCAAACTCCGGTGCACCAATGCTGACTGCAGTGGAACCGTCTGTCTTGGTAATGGTGTGATGTTTGGAACCGCATCCGGCAAAAACCAACAACCCGGCACACAACAATGCTGCCATAAAAATATTTTTCATATCCCGCTCCTTTATATGGTTTACAATGCAGCCTAGCAAAGAATCCGCCATACAACAACGAAAGAGATTAACGATCTCTACTATCTACCCGAATGTCTGGGCCATTTTCTCCAGTAATGCGGAAACCCTGTGTTCGTAGGTATGTTCAGCCAAAATCCTTTTGCGCGCGGCAGCGGTAACTTCAGCCCGCCCGGCATCATCAGCCAGCCATTTTTCAAGCAACGGAGCTATCTCGGAAATATCATTATACGAAACAATCTCTTTATCCGGTTCAAAGAGATCTTCCATCTGTTCACGATGATCGGTAAGCACAAACCCTCCGCAGGCCGGAACATCGAAAACACGCTGGTTAACCGCGCCCTTCATCTGCCTGCTGGTGCAGTTGAACCCGATCTTGGACATGGGATAGAAACCGGGCAGATCATTGTAGTAATCCAGATAGGCCAGATACCGCCAATCCCCTTTGCCCAGCAGCTTATGCCAGCCCTCATCACCCACAACAAGCGGCGCAAAAGGCAGCAATTGCTGAACACAGGAAAGACGGTAACTCCGGGTGGCCTCCCATGTGAGCAGAGCTTCAAAAGAGAGCCTGTGTTCATCCGTGGCGAAATTTTCCATTTTTTCGAGCAACTCAGGATGAGTATTGCGCAAAAAATCTTCCACGGAAAGCTCTGCACTTTCACCGAATCTCACTGCCAGTTCCGGCACACGTTTTTTAAAATCAGCATCAAGCTCGCTAAGCTCAAAATATTTATCCACCGCATTGACCATGGAATTACCGAGAAATGAAACTTCCGCCCGCCATTCGTCTCGCCCCGGAAGCCCCGGCTTAAACCGCTCCACATCTGTCGCCAGCGGCAGGTAAAAAACGTTCTCAAACCCCTTACGGCGCATGATTTCCAGATTCCCGGCATCATAGGTAAATATGGCGGTCAGATCAGGCAGGACATCAGCGTAACGGTAAAGAATCAGGTGCGGATTATCCACAAACCACGATGCCAGCGGTAATTTAAGCTTAAGCAACAGATCAGTAAGCTTCCCTTCCCGGTCCACGCCGAAATGGTTCACGGTCAGCGCGAAATCCGGCTTGAACTCAACCGCCGTACGCAACAGGTCTTCCACAAAACCATCACGTACAGTATCCCCCATACCGATATCCACATTACGGAATTCAATATCCAGCCGCTCCAGCGCGGCAGCAATCTCCCCGGTCAAAAAATACGGGCGGTGAAAAAACAGCACCCTCGGCTTTTTACTGCGGAATTTCGGATAAGCAACCTCGGCCCAAAAATCCACAGCTGCTGAATCCTGCTCATCTTCAATGGTATTGCCGATGGCGGAATACCATTCCCGGTCAAGCCGCAGATACAATGGTATTTTCACCAGCTCCAGCGGTCCTCCGCCATTATCCTTCCGCCACTGCCGGACCCGTTCCAGCACCTCTGCCGGATCACCGCCCAGCCACAAAACCTGCGGATGGTCGCGGAACTTATCAGCTCCGGAAGCCCCGGCAATGGGCGAATCATTATCCAGCACAGCAACAGGGCCGGATTTGAGCAACTCTTCAATGCACACGCCAAGCCCCGCACCCAGCAGAACTGGCAGTTTTCCGGGGGCAACGGATTCTGCAAGACCGCGCTCGCGTTCCGCGCCTTTGCGACCCCAGAGGTGCCACTTCTTGCCGCCTACGTGGATGCGCACATCAGCAACGCAATCCAGATCCAGCACGGGTTCAACTGTGTAAGCTAGTTTCGACATACAGAATATGTATGTCATTTCAGCATGCTGTGACAATGCTTGATTGCTATTTTTTCAAATAGAAAATGAGAGGTTTACGGACCGACCATTGATTAGTTATAGCTTTCCCGACCACGCAAACCAACAATTTCTAATATAATGAGACAATCAATGAATATAACTGACAATGCCCTTCAAACCGAAAGTAAAATGGAATTACTGGATCTGGAAACATGGGAACGGGCCGAACATTATAACTTTTTCGGCCACATGCAGAACAGCCAGTACGGCTTCACCGTGCAGCAGGATGTGACCGAGCTTTGCGCCTACCGCAAGGATCAGATCGGCTGCTCCGTAAAAATCCGTTTCTCATCCATGCTCTATTATCTGGCCACCCGTGCGGCCAACGAAATCCCGGAATTCCGTACCCGCAGGATAGACGGCAAGCCCGTAATATTTGACGTAATCCACCCGGCATTCACTTATATCCCCAAAGGGCGCAATCTGCACGCCAACTGCCTCTGCCGTCTTGGAAACGATTTCTGTGATACCGCCGCCAACATCGAAGCTGCCCGTGATGCAGCAGACGCAAACCCGACCCTCACCCCGGCGGGAGGAGACAAGCAGAACCTGTTCTATTTCAGCATAGTAAGCGGAGTAGAATTCACTTCCGCCAGCAATCCATGGGGAGACTCAGCCGACACCGCCCCGCGAATCCTGTTCGGAAATATCACAGAGAATGAATCCGGCAGAAAAATTATGTCCATATCCATTGAAGCGCGTCACGAATTCATGGACGGCAAGCACTTCGGAGAGTTTTTCAGTAAATTTGATGCCATGTGTAAGAAGCCGGGAGAATATTTGTAGGATGCCCCCGGCGGCCCTGCCGGGGGGCTTGAATCTGTGAAAGGGTCGGCTCATTCCTGCCCCCCTTTTGCCTCATTTCCAATTATCTTATCAAACGACTACCGTCGCATTTGACCATATCATGATGATCGAATAGGAATGACCCCACATGACGGATTTCAGAAATGTAAACCCAAAAAAAAGTTATCTTTTCATATTTAAATAAAAAACGGGACAATCACTATAATGAATATTCTCTTTGTAAATTCCACACGCAAATGGGGCGGAGTAAAAACGTGGTGTATTGATATGTCAACCAAACTGGCAGAAAAAGGACATAATACATGGATCATAGGGAGACCTGGGCCATTTACAGAGAAAGCTGAGCAACTGGGGGTATTGGGATCCGCACACACTTTCGGCCCGGATTTTAATCCAAAATCAATTTACTTCTTTATTAAATTCATGAAGAAGCACGACATTGATGTTGTAATATGCAATATTTCAAAAGGCCTGAGAACAGCCGGTGTGGCAGCCAGGTTACTGGGAATACCCGTAGTCCACCGTCTGGGAGCTCCACGAGATGTAGTAAACAGCTTCAAGACAAATACAATGCAGCTTTTTCTCAACGCTAACCTCCTCTGCTGCAGTGAATTTGTTCGCTCCTACCTACTTGAATCCGTTCCTTTATATAAAAGATACAACTTTAAGGCGATACATCCCGGCACACGTATAAATCAGGTCCCGCCTTCAACTGTCAACACTCCGCGCACCATTATTGCCACAAGTCAGCTGATTGAAAGCAAAGGACACGATCAGTTGCTGGTAGCACTGGCAGCATTAAAAAAACGCAATTACCAGTTTAAATGTATTATTGTCGGTACCGGCGGTGAAGAGAAGCGACTTAAAGAATTATGCACTAATTTAGATTTGGATGGACAGGTCGAGTGGACAGGCTTTGTAACTGACGTTCAATCCAAATTGAACATGGCGGATATCTTTGTACTCCCGACCTTTTGCGAGCCTTTGGGCATTGCACTGGAAGAAGCAATGGCTAACGGACTTGTTTCAGTAGCCCGCAATACAGGCGGACCGACAGAAATATGGCCGGACAAGCTTAAGCATTTACTGATAGACCCCGAAAGCAATGCTAAAGGGTTCGAACAGGCTCTGGCCGACCTGCTAGATCTTTCTGATGAGGAGCTGCTACAAATGAAACAGGACTTCAGAGAACATGCCACAACCACTTTTTCCTTAGATCTTCAAGCAGATAAATTTATCAGCTGGATGGAAAAATTTGTGAAATAGGCACCGTACTCTCGCAAGATTTACCGAGGAACATTCGCATTTAACGCCTGTCCGGTACAGCCGAGGTATTGTTGTAATGATCAAATCCTTGTAAGAGTTAAGAACCATGAAAGAATACATCCAAGCAGTTATAACCATCCTCGCTCTGGTCAACCCGCTGGTCTGCGTCGCAATATTCAGCGACTGTGTACAGAATATCCCTGCCGAGCAAAAAATAAAAGAAGCACTTAAAGCACTTACAGCAATCGGTGCAGTACTCTTTGCTTCCGCCCTGTTCGGAATGGCAATACTCAAAAACTTCGGCATATCCATGGCGGCCTTCTCCTGTGCAGGCGGGGGCATCCTCGCATGGATCGGGGCAAACATGCTTACTCCGGGACAAAACGATTCCACCGGCAATGGAACCGCGCAACCCAGTGAAACTTCACTTTCCCCGCTGATCCTTTTTGCCGCAAGCCCCGGAACCATCACCGCAGTGATAACTATCTCGGCTGCGCACGGCAGCCACACCCTGCCCATAACCGCCATTGCGGGAGTAGTCATAGCACTGGCTGTTCTGGCTGCGGCACTTTTATTTACCGCCAGATTTTCAAAAGGACAAAAAGAAAAGAGCGGAACACGAAAGATGATTTCAAGCTACATGGGAGTCCTGATTATTGCCATGGGCGTCCAGTTCGTGATGACCGGGATAAGTGAATTTTCCAAATAAGGATCGAAGCGATAAGACATAAAAGAGGCTGAGAAATTAAACCGCATTAAATAAGCCAGCCATTCTTCCCATCAAAAAACTGATCTGTTACTAAATTTACATGACCCTCAGAATCGGTAAAACTTCCGCAGCAATTGAAGGCGGACTGACTGTACGCGACCGACTGCTGGCCGCCATATCCCGCAGTGCCGAAGAAATCACATCCGGCAAAGGCTGGCCGGAGGGTGTTTTCGACCTTATGGCCGCTCTGGGACGTATTACCGGAGTCACCCGGGTCTGGATTTTTCAAACCATAGAACTCGGCGATGATTACGTTATTCAGGACTATCCATTTGAATGGGTTCCTGACGATGACCACGAACAGCTGGGGGCTGAAATCTTCCACATGTTCCGGAGTGAGCTGAACAACCCGGGAATGGAAGAATACCGTCATGTCATCAAAAGCAGGGCAAAAGGGGAATGGCAGAATATTATTGTCCCGGAACTCAGGAAGTGCTGGCTGAAAGATATTCTGGAACAGCAAGGCATCCTGTCCATGCTCAGCATTCCCATCATGGTTGAAGGAGAATGGTGGGGCACCCTCGGTTTTGATGACAATGATTGTGTGCGGGAATGGGATGACTCGGAAATAGCAATCCTCAGAACGGCCTCCTGTCTTGTGGCCAACGCCGTTATCCGTGACCGGCTCTCCACCCAGTCAAAACAGTTCTCTATTTTGCAGGGCATCACTGAATCAAGCTCGTGGAACTGGGACATCAAAAAGGGGCACTTCTGGTGCAGCACTGAAATTTTGTACCCCGGAAACAGCACACCGCCGGCCCTTCATACAAGCCAACGCAAATTCAGCGAGTACCTGCACCCGGACGACCGGGAAAGATTTGCCAGCGAGATGCGCAATTATCTGGACTCTCCGAAAGGAACCTTGCGTCATGAACTGCGCATCGCCCGTAAGGACGGCTCATATATATGGGTGGAGATTCTCGGCAGTCTTTCTTTTGATATTCAGGGTCGCCCCCAGAAAATGTCCGGTATTGCCATTGACATAGATGACCGTAAGAAAAAAGAGGCTGTACTGCGGGATCAAGCCATGCAGGACACCCTGACGGAAACTGCCAACAGACTGGCCTTTGAAAACAAACTTTCACAAATGCTCAATCAACACAGCGACGCAGACCCGTTTGCCATGCTGCTCATGGATTTGGATTACTTTAAAAGAATCAACGACAGCTGGGGACACCACATAGGCGATATGTCCCTCAAACATTTTGCGGACATCTGCCGCGAATGCCTGCGCAGCACGGATATGCTGGCCCGGATCGGCGGGGAAGAATTTGCCATTCTGTTACTGGGAGCTGATGAGCAGATCGCCATGAGAATCGGGGAACGCATCCGCAGTACACTGGAACACCGCCCCCTGCTCTGCAATGACTTAGAAATCAGCTTCACGGTCAGCATCGGGTGCACCTGTTTTTCAAATCAAGAACAGCCAATGGGAAAATCTAAACTTTACAAACTGGCTGATCAGGCCCTGTACACTGCCAAGAATAACGGGAGAAACAAGATCGTAAGCAGCAACAGTCTCAACTGACCCGGACTTGCCATACATGATTCCATGATTATGTTGCCTCTAAACCCATGCGGAGGAAAACATGATCAGCTACGAGTTCCTGATTACAGCACTGGTGGTGGTACTCATACCGGGCACCGGGGTAATCTACACAGTTTCCAATGGACTTTTTCTGGGCAAAAAAGCCAGCCTTGCCGCTGCGGCAGGATGTACTGCCGGAATTCTCCCTCATCTGACAGCATCGGTTCTGGGTCTGTCCGCCATCCTGCATATGAGCGCACTCACATTCCAGCTGATGAAATATACCGGGGCGGCCTACCTGCTCTATCTGGCATGGTTGACCTGGCGTGATACAGGCGGCTTAAGCTTCAGCAATCCCGGAAACGACAAAACAATTCCGCTGCAGCAGATTGCGAAACGGGGTTTTCTCATTAATATTCTCAACCCCAAATTATCAATTTTCTTTCTTGCCTTTCTGCCCATTTTCGTACCGCAGGAAGCCAGCTCCCCCACTCTGCATATGATGCTTTTAAGCGCGATTTTTATGCTTATGACCTTTGTTGTATTCATTTTTTACGGCCTTTGCGCCACAAAAGTGCGTGCCTATGTACTGGCTTCCCCCAAAATTATTCGCCGCATGCAGAAATCTTTTGCACTTATCTTTGCATCGCTGGGGCTGAAGCTGGCAGCAGCCGAACAATAGCAGATCAAGCTACCCAAGAGCCGCCATAACCACTTCGGTAAGTTCTGCGGCAAACTGATCGTCCATGGGTGCGTGACCGACCAGAAGGCGGTACCACATGGCACCGAAGACCATATCCACAAGAATGTCCGGATTCCTGCCGGCAGGGATTTGCCCATTTTCCTGCGCCCGAAGGAAAATCGAACGCAAAACAGTGCGACGTTCAGTAACAAAATTACTTTCAAAGCGTTGGCGGAACTCATCATCCTTCTGAGCCTGAGCCATCAGAAAACGCAGATGGATTCCCGCGCCATGCTCAATAGCCTGCATGGAAACACTTAAAAAGCCGCGCAGAGTTTCACCGAAGGTATCATATTCCGGAACCGTAATTTGCTCTCCAGCCTGCTGAAGCAACGCTTCCAGTACCACATCAGCAAGTGACGGCCACCAGCGGTAGATGGTCGGTTTACCTACTCCGGCCCGCCTGGCAATAGCCTCAATATTCAATCCCGCCCCACTGTTTTCACGTAGAAGCTCATGGGTTGCACCGAGGATCAACTCCCGCGCCTGCTCACTTCTGGGACGGCCTGCTTTTGCCTTCGCCATCGAAAAACCTCCGTAATCTTTAACCTCTTGTGCCACGTCTCGATGGATTTGACAAGTTTCATTACGTTACGTAACGTAATAAAAAAAACAAGGAGTGAATAAAAATGGAAAACCTTAAGCTTGCATATTTTTCGCCCACAGGCACAACCGCAAAAGTAATACATGAAATAGCCAGAGGAATGACCCCAGAATCACCTGAGACACTGGACTTAACCAGCCCGCAAGCCAGAACAGAAACACTGTGCAGTTCAGCAAAAGAGCTGCTCATACTGGCCGTCCCCGTATATATGGGCAGGATTCCGGCCATACTGGACGGCTTGAATCAACTCCGGCTTGAGCGCACTCCGGTAGTCTGTGTTGTGGTCTACGGCAACCGCGCCTATGAGGATGCCCTTCTTGAACTGGGTGCCGCAGTAAAAAAACGGGGAGGGATTCCCGTTGCCGGTGCAGCTTTTATCGGGGAACATTCATTTTCAAGCCCGGAACTGCCCACAGCACATGCCCGCCCCGACGCACAGGATTTAAAACAGGCATACGATTTCGGCTGCCAGATCAAAGCAAAACTTGAACAGCTTTCCGACAACCTTGAAAAACAGCAGGTAGAATTTCCCGGCAACAGACCTTACGGAGGGCTCACGAAATTATGGGATGTGGATTTTATCAGTGTGGATGAAAAATGCACGCAATGCGGACTCTGTGCAGAAATATGCCCGGCCAATGCCATCAGCACGGAAAAAAGCAGCTCCATTGACATTGTAAAATGCATCTCCTGCTGCGCATGCATTAAGAAATGCCCGGCAAATGCCCGCTCAATCAAACCCGGTCCGGTACAGGACGCAGCCCATCGTTTGAACAGCCTATTCAACGCCAGAAAAGAACCGGAAATATTTATTTAAACAAACGAAAAAAGACCGGTATCACAAGCACTAGCGATACCGGTCATAAATTTTTTCAATAGTGCCATCTTTCAGCAATTTATCAATTGCCCTGTTGAAACGCGGCACAGCTCCCTTTTTATGGGGATGAAAGCGAATCATCATATCAAGGGAATCGTATGGTCTGCTCACCACAAACCTGTCACCCAGCTTCTGGTCCTTGATCTGAAAGAGAGCAAAATCTTTATTCATCAAAGCCTGATCCAGACGCCCGGCCAGCAGGAGTTGAATCAATTTATTTTCATTTTCAAGTATATGGAGCTTCACCCGTCCGTCCTTAAAATAAGGACTGAATACCGGGTAATAATAACCCCGGACCCCACCGATGGTCTTACCTATTAATTCATCAGGGGAGTCAAGCGGAACCGCGGCCTGCGCATCAAACAGGACAATAGAATCAGAAACAGCAAAGGGCTTGCTGTATACCCCCAGAACCTTGGAAGATTTACGCCAAACAGGATTAGACATAGGTTCTATATCTATTTCGCCTTCATCAAATTTACGCTGAGACCGATTGAAGGGGCAACGCACATACTCAATGGTATCCCCGGTCTCCTTGGCGAATGCGTTGAACACATCTTTGACAATGCCGGTCCTTGAATCACCTTCCGCAAAATAATAAGGAGGAAAAGAACCGCTGTGGACCATAACACGAAGAGTTTCCGCAGCCCCGGTATGGGCAAAGGGAGTGGCAACAGCAAAAAAGACTGCAAGGAAACAGATCGCCAAATGTCTCATTTTTTGATACCCCACGATTGAAAGCATTCCAAATTAATCAGGGTGCTATATAGCTCAACTTTAACAATTAAACAATATTTCAATATTAAATAATGGACTCCCCCACATTCACTACCATTTATAAAAGCACTGTCGCATGGGACGTTCGACTGCTGCAGCAGAAATTGAAATCAGAAGGGATTACTTCCTTTGTTGATGATGAGAACATAACCACTCACAAACCATACCTTGCCCATGCCATAGGTGGAATAGGGCTGCGGGTTTATACAGAAGACGCGGAACGTGCAGTTGCGATCATCCGCAGCGTCAAACCACAACAGAAACACCCGTCTGTGTGTCGGGCCACCTGTCCAAAATGCGGAAATGAAGTTGCTGTTCGGTTGAAATGGCCTAAAACATCATACATAATTGCAATCCTGTTGCTGGGAATTCCATTTGTCCTGAGCACCCGCCTTGGCTGCACCAAATGCAACAATATCTGGTGGGACTAAAAATATGAAAACCATCGACCTCACCCACACTATCAAAGACGGCATGCCCGTATTCCCGGGCACGGAAACTCCGCGCATTGAGGAAGTCTTCAGCCATGAAGTACATGGATTCCAAGAGCACCGCCTCACACTCTTTTCCCATATCGGCACCCATATTGACGCCCCTGCCCACATGATAAAAGACGGCACAACCCTTGACCGGATGGAGACGGACCGCTTTGTCGGCCCCGGAGTATGCATCGACTGCACCCACAGGAATTCCGCAGACCCGCACATCAGCATTGACGATCTCGCAGCCTATGAATCAGAGATCAGCGAAAGTGATTTCGTCATCCTCAATAGCGGATGGTACAAAAACTGGGGCACCGATAAATATTTCAAGCACTATCCGGCCCTGACCCCGGAAGCTGCGCGCTGGCTGACCGATTTTGATCTCAAGGGAGTCGGCGTGGATGTAATTTCCATAGATTCCGCGGAATCAGGTAATTACGAAGTCCACAGCATTCTGCTGGAACAGGATACCATCGCCATCGAAAACCTCACTGAGCTGCACCTGCTTCCTGCTGACTGCTTTCTATTCTCATGCCTACCGCTTAAATATGAAAATGCAGACGGTTCACCGGTAAGAGCCCTAGCAATATACTAACAGAAACGTATGTATAATTAATACGTTACATGAATTTTATCTATAACCCCAAAAACAGATCAACCCTACCCTAAAAACCCTCCCCCACCACAAAAACCCTACCCTCAAATACAGTCCTGCATGACCAAGATACAGGCTTTAGCCCGTTTACAGATAGTCCTCTCGGCCACATAATGAAATTGAAGGAAGTGAGGTTTTACTTGCAAAACCCACGCAAGAAGGAGGACTAAAAAATGAGCTACGAAACAATCACCAAAGTGACCCAGGATATTGTACTTGAAGGAAATAAACCCGCCAAAGAGGTTGCCCAGTCCATCGGCAAGCCCTACTCCACCCTTTTGCGGGAAATAAACCCTTTTGACAACAACGCGAAGCTCGGAGCAGTCACCCTGATGGACATCCTCAAAACAACAAATGAGACCAAGCCGCTTGAGTATATCGCTGAAAGCTTAGGCTGTACGCTGAAACCGCGCATGAATTAAGCGTACAATAGTAAAATTTTTATAAGACAAAGCTGAATTCATAATGAATTCAGCTCAGATTGCTGACTAACCCCGCTTTTCTCGGAAAGCGGGGTTTTATTATGCTTTCTTCCGTTCGATTTAATTTGAAAAGCTCAAGTTTGTGCGACCAAAGTCAGATTTGGGATCAGAAGGGAAAATTGTGTTTATTTTGGAGAAAA